>CAIWAX010000347.1 GCA_903910795.1 uncultured Anaerolineae bacterium | reverse complement strand
TTTAATTGTTCCATTACAGTGCTTCTCCCAGTTCAAGGAAAATTAGGAAAATAAAATGGCTCATAAAGCAGTGATCTATATCCGCACATCGTCCGAAGCTCAGGGGGAGAAATCCAGTCCAGCCGAACAGGAATCCGACTGCCGGCATCTGGCCGCAGAAAAAGGATTAACCGTGGTGAACGTGTACCGGGATATCGAGAAATATCGAGTAAAGAATAAACTGGTCGAACCCTCCGGAAGCCGCTCAGACCGCCCCAGTCTGTTGAACATGCTCAAAGACGCCTCGAGGGGCGAATTCGATGTTATCCTGGCATGGCGTGAAGACAGGCTGTATCGTGGCCTGCGGTCCATGTTGATGGTCATGGAGACCATCCAGCAATACAAGCTAACCATCCTGCTGGCAAAAGAATCTTTCGATCCTAAAATTGCCCCTTTGCGCGTCTGGGTAGCCCAAATGGAGCTGGATGGTATGAAAGAACGGATGAACATGGGGGTAAGAGCCCGACTGAAGGCCGGCAAGGCTAACACAGGACAGAATAGTTATGGGTACATGCGCGTTGGTGAAAAAATCCATATTGTGGAGGAAGAAGCAAGGTGGGTACGCCAAGTTTTTGAATGGTACATTCAAGGTATGCCCTTGCTTCAGATCCGGGAACGACTGATTAGCGCCAATGCCCCGCAGAAAGGGAGTAGCATACCCAGACGTATCCAATGGGCTCGTTCGAGTGTTCAAACTATTCTAAAATCAGTCGAGGAATATGCCTATGGCTTCAAGTTGCATTCCCGCTCCGGAGAAACGTATCAAATCCTGATCGAACCCATCCTTGACATCCCAACCTATGAGGTGTTCATTAAAATGAGAGCAGAAAACCAAACTCACCCATCACAACGCATCCAATATGATTATTTGCTGTCCGGGCACTTAAAATGTGCCTGCAACCTGACCTGGCGGGCGCGAACAGCCACCCATCGCCGAAGCCGCAAAGGGGAATGGATCGAACGCAAAACCCCAATCGGAACTTATTTCTGTCCCCAGCCGCATCATGAACTTAGGCCGGCCAGTTGCCCCAAATCGGTGAGCGCCAAATCTGCAGAAGCACAAGTGTGGAAAAGTTTGTGCGAGTTTGTCATGGATCCTGCATTTTTGCTTGCCCGGGCCAAACGCCTGGTGCACCAAATCCAACAAAATCGTAGTCTTTCTCAGCAAAACCTGCAACGGGTTCGCGATGAACAATTGGCAGGCACAAAAGAGCGCCAGGAGTTCATTACCCATGCTCTTGTTACCAGGATGGATGATGATGAATTTGGTGGAAAAATGGCTGTTTACTATGAAAAAGAAGCGCAGTTGAAACGTAGAGAAACTGCCATCCAAGAAGAGATGAATACCTATGCAGATTTGGATTTTGACGCCCGAGTCAATGCGTATGTCAAAGATCTCCAGGCAGGTCTCGAAGAATTGAACAGCACCAATCCCCAGACCCCTGAAGAACGCCATGCTCTATTTCTTATGAAGAAACGCCTTGTTGATACGCTTTTGGAAGAAGCGGTGATTAATAGCAATCGACAAATTCAAATCAAATTTCGGGCAGACCTCGTTAATCTTGTCGATATCAACAGGAAAACGAGGAATAGGTCGGATGAATTTGACAACCATCGTGCTACATTGCTTGATGACGGCCAAATTGTCCTCCAGCTATAGTGTATTTCCTTCTTGATCCTTTAGATTCAAAAACCACACTCCCTGGCCATTGAAAGGTCGGGGAGTGTGGCGTGATCGTCTATGAGATATTTCTCATTCCCGTATACAAGTATTCCAGTATATACAGGATTTTGAGCAAATATTAGCGTTTATTTTCCATATATGGGTGCTAAATTGTGGTATGTATCAGGGCAGGCCGGAACTTATACCCGTAAATTTGGTTTATACCGCGCAGGGATGATTTTAGTGACATTGTAGTACTTATAGTGAGTTGCGCAATTCACAAGAAATCTTTACGCTGACAGTTCGTCTGGTTATTGGCTCGGTCTCGAAATGATGTTTGCCAGCACAAATTTACATAGGCGATGG
>CAIWAX010000346.1 GCA_903910795.1 uncultured Anaerolineae bacterium | reverse complement strand
TTGATGGCCTATTAGGCCATTTACGAGAGAAAAACACGATTATCAGACACGTTTTTGCCAGTTTTCTCCCACTTTTATTGAAGAAAATTGGTGAAACGACCTTTTTGCGGTGGAGTCATTATTGTTTTTAACTTAAACTTCTGTAAGGATATAAATCTTATCTTTTTAATTTTATAAGGGCCAATTCTCGTGGGAGAAGGATGCGATGAAAAAAACGTACTTTATCTATTTCTCAGTAATTTTATCCTTAGTGCTCGCAGGGTGTGGAGGACAATCTGCGTCTCAGCCAGCGCCAACGGCAGATCCTGCGGCTAACGCAGCCCCGCAAAAAGGTGGAACTATTGTTGTAACATACAAGGATGACCTGGCAACATTGGATCCGGCCATTGGGTATGACGCGACTAACTGGCCAGCCATCAAAATGGTTTTCGATGGACTCCTTGATTATGACAGCGGTATAGCCCTTGAGCCCCGCATTGCTGAAGCTTTGCCGCAGGTCAGTGCAGATGGCTTGACCTATATATTTAAAATCCGAAAGGGTGTCAAATTTCAAAATGGACGCGAGCTTGTCGCGGATGATGTGGTTTATACCATCACCCGCGTAATAAATCCCGAAACCGGCAGTCCAGGAGCGGGCTTTTTCATGGGTATCAATGGCGCCCAGGAATTTGTGGATGGTAAGGCTATTTCGGTTTCGGGGATTCAGGCTATCGATCCATACACGGTTGCCTTTACTCTCACAACCCCAGATGTGACTTTTATGAACAAAATGGCGCTTAACTTTGCTTATATAGTACCAAAGGAAGAAGTTGAGAAAGCCGGAGTTAATTTTGGTCATAAACCGGTTGGAACCGGCCCATTTATTCTTAAAGATTGGGTCGTTGATCAGCAATTGGTTTTTGAACGCAACCCGAACTACTTTTTTGAGGGACGCCCATTCCTGGATAAAATCACAATAAAGATGGGCGTGGATCCCAGCGATGCTCTGTTACAACTCGAAAAAGGCGAAATCCAATTAATAGGTGATCCGCCGTCTGGAGCAGATTGGGAGCGAATTGCCACCGATCCAGCCTGGAAGAATCGCATCGAAATAGAACCAACAGTTAACACAACTTATATAGCGATCAATGTAACCCAAAAGCCGTTTGATAATGTCAAGGTACGCCAGGCTTTGAACTATGCCATTGATAAGGGACGTATTGTTCAACTTCTCAATGGCCGGGCAACCGCAGCCAACCAGATACTACCCCCGCTTATGCCGGGTTATGACAAGAATTATACTGGTTATGAATATAACCCCGATAAAGCCAGGCAATTATTGACTGATGCAGGTTTCCCAAATGGTTTTGAAACCAGCATCGAATGTATTGCAATTCATCCACAACTGGAACTCTGTCAATCCTTTCAGCAGGACCTCGCCAGGGTTGGTATCAAACTTGCCAACAATACTTCTTCCCCGGCAAATGTAATCAATGTTGCGCAGAAAGGAAAATCGTTGCTGGTTTGGACCGGTGGGTTGGCATGGACCCAGGATTACCCCGATCCGGATGATTTTTATACCCCCATTCTGAGCTGCGGAAAAAATATTGATGGTGAGTGGAACTGGTCGCGTTATTGTAATCCGGCACTCGACACCAAAAGCAAGGAATTATTGACTGTTACGGACCGAAATGCTCGTATGACCGGCTATGCAGCTTTATTCAAAACCCTCATGGATGTGGCTGTCATGGTGCCTGTTATAAACGGAAATTACACAATTGCCCACTCTGAAAAACTTTTTGGTCAGCCTACGCTTACGCATCCAGAGCATTTATTCTTATTCGAGACGATGTGGTTGAGTAAGTAGTTATTTTGCTGAATAACCAGACATTAAAGCTCCAATAAATTTTATTAACAATATTATGTTTTACTGATAAAATAAAGAGATGGAGATAAATCCTCTCAAACCTTCCAAATATCGCGTACCGGCTCTTGAAAAAGGGTTGGATATTCTTGAAAAATTGGCTCAATCATCCAGACCCGTTTCACTGACACAGTTATCCCAGCAGTTGGGGCGTACCAACAACGAAATTTATCGGATGTTAACCTGTCTTGAACAGCGCGGCTACATTCTCAGAGATGATGTTTCAGGGAATTACGCGCTGTCATTGCGGTTGTACGAACTGGCCCTGACCCACTCCCCCCTGGATAAACTCCTGTCTTCTGCCCAACCGCTCATGGAGGGCCTGGCCACCAGTTTGAACGAATCCTGTCACCTCAGTGTGATGGATGGATTTGAGCTGTTGGTTATTTGCCAGGCTCTCACGCCTGGCAAGGTGCGGATCTCCGTTCAGGTGGGTGGCCGGTTCTCCCCAGTCAACACCGTTTCCGGCCGTATTTTACTTGCCAATATGCCTCCAGATAGATGTCTGGCTTGCCTCAACACAGCGCCGGAATTCCAGCGTATGACCGATGATGAAAAACAGGCTCTTAAAACCCAGCTGGAAAACATCCGAAATGAGGGTGTTTCTTATGCAGAAAGCGAAACTATATTTGGCGTGAATGATTATGCCGTGCTTGTGGGCAACCCACAGGTTGGTATGGCTGCCGCGCTTGCAATTTCTTCCCTGACTTCCCTTAAGAGCACGAAAGCTAAAAAAGAGCTTTTTTCATCTTTACAGGTTTGTGCCGCAACAATAACCCAAAATGCCGGTATTGCTTTAAATTATGCCTGATTGAATAATTTTATCTGCGCAGCCTGATTCTGTTTGTTTGAATGGAGGCATTAAAATGAGTGAATTAACCTTTGTTACCAGGCCGGTTATGCCGGAAAAACCACGCCCCATTGTGATGATCGGTGCTGGCGGTATTGTCAACGACTCTCATCTGCCCGCCTACGCGAAGGCTGGCTTCCCAGTGGCCGGTATTTTTGATGTTAATCCAGAAAAAGCGGAGCGCACAGCCAGGGCTTTTAAAATCTCGCGCGTGTACGCATCATTGGATGAAGCGGTGAGCTCCGCGCCACAGGATGCTGTTTTTGATATTGCTGTGCCCGCCTTCGCCATCCTGGATATCTTGCCGCATTTGCCGGATGGGGCTGGGGCGCTCATTCAGAAACCGATGGGCGAAAACCAAAAAACGGCCCGGGCGATCCTGGATATGTGCCATTCCAAGAATTTAAAAGCCGGAATCAATTTCCAGCTACGCTACGCTCCTTTTGTTTTGGCGGCTCGCAGCCTGATTGAACAGGGCGCGATAGGCGAGTTGCATGACATGGAAGTGCGGGTGACGGCTTATACACCCTGGCATTTATGGACTTTTCTTGAAACAGTGCCCTTTGCCGAAATCCTATACCATAGTATTCATTACATTGATCTGGTGCGCTCCTTCCTGGGTGATCCAAAAGGCATTTATGCCAAATCGGTCAAGCATCCCAAAGCCAAACGCATCGATGGCACCAGCAGTGACTATGCTCTGGATTATGGTGATTTTAAACGTTCTGTTATCACCACCAATCACCATCATGAATATGGGCCCAAACACATGGAAAGTTATGTCAAATGGGAAGGCGATCAGGGCGCAATCTTTGGTTTGATGGGCGTTATGCTTAATTACCCTGTGGGTGTACCTGATCAACTTGAATACTGCTTGCTAAGGGAAGGCAAACAGCCCGAATGGATTTCAGTGCCTTTACCGGGGAACTGGTTCCCGGATGCGTTCATGGGTACCATGGCTGCTTTGCAGCGCTTTGTCGAGGGCAGTAGCGATCACATGGATACATCGGTGGAGGATGCCTATCGCACCATGTCGCTAGTGGAAGCGGCCTGCCAATCCAGCCAATCAGGCGGCGTACCATTGGCGCCGCAGGTTGATTGACAATTAGAATAAGACTCACAAAGAGACCCCGCCTCAGGCGGGGTCTCTTTGTTTGATTGGGTAACAAGAGTTACTTTGGCGGTTGTACTAACTCGAGGGTAATGCCATCCGGATCAAAGAAATAAACGGTAAAGCCGCCTTTATTCACGCCAGCCTCGATGGCAACCGGTTTCTTGGCTTTGAACTTGACGCCCAGGGCTTTCATCCGGTCAAATTCCTTGTGGATGTCTTCTACCATGAAGGCCCAATGACCCACGCCGGTGCGGTTGGTATCCAATGGGATGTCTTCTCCGCGCGGGTTGATATATTCCACCAGTTCAATGTGATGGCGGGAGAGTGGGATGGTTTCGCCCGGTACGCGCAATTGGGCAACTTTTAAATGCGCGTTTTTGTACCCTACCAGCTTGTCTGTATATTCGTTGGACTGTTCCTGCCCGCGCACATATTCAAGCCCCAACACTTCGGTATACCACTTTACCGCGGCGTCAATATCGCGGACGGTAAATGAAACATGCCAGAAACCCTGAACCATGCGTTGCTCCTTTACATCATTTCTTCAACAGCTTTGACGATATCGGCGACCTGCGGCAGTACCGCGTCTTCCAGAGCTTCGGCTACTGGGATGGGTACATGTTTTGCGCCCAGGCGGCGCGCAGGTGTGATCAATGTGTCGGGAGCTTGTTCGTACACGCGGGCGATGATCTCTGCCCCCAACCCGCAGTTCGTGTGAGATTCGTGGACAACCAGCAGCCGCACTGTTCCGCGAATGGACTCGAGAATGGTGTCCATATCCAGCGGCTCAATTGTGCGCAGGTCGATTACCTCGGCTTCGATGCCTTGCCTGGAAAGCTGTTCAGCAGCTTCCAGGGCGAACAGCAATGTGCGTGAATATGAAACAATTGTGATATCGCGCCCCACGCGCTTAACATCAGCTTTGCCGATTGGGACAATGTGTTCCCCTTCTGGCACCTCGCCTTTGGTGCTGTAAAGCAGTTTGTGTTCGATGAACATGACCGGGTTGCCCGCCCGGATGGCGGATTTCAGCAGACCCTTTGCATCCGCAGGGGTGGAGGGAGCAATCGTGATGAGACCCGGGATCTGGGCGAACCAGCTCTCAAACGATTGTGAATGTTGGGCGCCGTTCCCCCGCCCGCCGCCCTGTTGAGCGCGAATGACCATCGGCACCGAGAGTGTTCCGCCAGACATATAGCGCATTTTGGCAGCCTGGTTTACGATTTGATCAGCCGCCACGAGAGCAAAATCCATGAATAGTAGTTCAACTACCGGACGCATGCCTGCCATGGCGGAGCCAATGCCGAGACCGACAAAAGCCGATTCGCTGATGGGGGTGTCGCGCACACGCTCGGGACCAAAAGTATCGATTAAATCTTTCGTGACGCGGAAGACACCGCCATGATGGCCGATGTCTTCGCCCATCAAGAAAACACGTGGATCGGCCTGCATTTCTTCACGCAAAGCTTCATTAAGTGCTTGAGAATAAGTCAGAACTGGCATGGAAATCTCTCCGCTAATTTATGCAAAAACATCAGTGAATGCCTCGGCGGGTTTTGGCGCCGGGCTGTTTTGCGCGAATTGGAGCGCATCGGCGATGATGGCTTCGGCTTCAGCGTTTAATGTATCAAGATCAGATTGGCTGTAACCCAGCTCTTTCAATCTTTTTCCAAGCCGCACAATTGGTTCAACTTCCCGCGCCCTGGCAACTTCCTCTTTTGCGCGGTAACCTTCTGGATCGCCCATCATGTGACCCCACAGCCGGTAAGTCATGGCTTCGATATAGGTTGGCCCGCCACCTGAACGGGCGCGTTCGGCGGCGGCTTCCACAGCTGCGTACATCGCTTCAACATCGTTGCCATCCACCACCACGGCCGGCATCCCAAAGGACTCGCCCCGTTTGTAAGTTTCTGAGTTGGAAGTGGTTTCATGCGAAACGGTCATTTCAGAGTAATGATTATTTTCGCACACAAAAATGACTGGCAGTTTCCAGACAACGGCCAGATTGAGGGTTTCAAAGAACACACCCTGGTTCACAGCACCTTCTCCAAAGAATGTCAGTGCTACATGATCCTGCTTTTGGAGCTGCGAAGCCAGCGCGGCGCCTGTGGCCAGGGGCAGGCCCGCGGCTACGATGGCATTTGCTCCAAGCAGGCCAACTGAGGGATCTGTGAAGTGCATTGACCCGCCCTTGCCTTTAGAGCATCCGGTGGCTTTTCCGAGCATTTCTGCCATGGCCGCCCGAACGCTCAGCCCCTTGGCGAGGGCCTGGCCGTGTCCGCGGTATGTGCAGGTCATATAGTCATCTTTTTGCAATGCCCAACAAGCACCGACTGCGGAGGCTTCCTGTCCAACGCAGGGATGAAATGAGCCGCGTATTTTGCCACCCATGTATAGGTCACGAATGGCCTCTTCAAACTTTCGGATGACGAGCATTTGCCGGTAAGCGTCCGGCAAGCGATTGGGGGAAAGAGGCATAATCTTTTACTCCAGTGTGTGTTGGTTTTTTAGCACGCGATCCACAAACTCAGCGGATAAACCAGTGTAGTGAATGGGATCGAGTAGGTGTTCAATATCTGCGGTGCTCATGTGTTGGGCTACCACCGGGTGTTCGGCGAGTGTTTGGCGGAACGGCAAATGATGCTCGATGGCCCGCATGGAACATTCATACACAATATCATGCGCGGTCTGCCTGCCAACCTTGCCAGCCAGTGCCAGCATCACTGCTTCAGAGAGCATCAGCCCATTGGTTTGATCCAGATTGAGGCGCATACGTTCGGGATAAACCAGCAGCCCGGCTGTCACTCGTTTGGTCAGTTGTATGGCGCCGTCCGTCATGATGCAAATTTCCGGCAAGGTTGCCCACTCGATATGATCGCCAACCCAATCGCGTTCATGTTCCTGGATCATGGCATCCAGCGCCGCAGGTGTGGAGCGCATCACCAGACGCGCCAATGCCAGGATCGCTTCGCACAGCATGGGGTTGCGTTTGTGCGGCATGGTGCTGGAGCCAACCTTGCCTTCATTGAAAGGTTCTTCTACTTCACCGATTTCGGTGCGCTGCAAACTGATGATCTCATGCGCTATTTTGCCCATGGTTGCCGCTGTCAGGCTCAAAATAGAAACGAACTCTGCCAGGTTGTCTCTGGAGGCGTGCCAGGTAATGAGCGGCACTCCCAAACCAAGTCGTTCCATCATCCCTTTTTGGATTTGAAAGCCTTGCTCAGAAACAGAAGCCAGGGTCCCCACCGCGCCGCCGAACTCTCCAACCAGCACGCGCGGTTTGCATTCTTCCAGGCGCTGGCGGTGACGTTCCACTTCTGCCAGCCAAATGGCAATTTTGTATCCAAAGGTGATGGGCAGGGCGTGTTGACCGTGGGTGCGCCCGGCCATTGGCAAATCGCGATATTTTTGAGCAGATTCTCTCAGAACTTTAGACAGTCCGGCCAGGTGCTCTTCCAGGATTGCCATGGCTTCCTTGATCTGCAAGATCATGCCTGTGTCCATGATATCCTGGGTGGTTGCGCCCCAATGGATGTATTCACCGGCCTCTCCGCTGCAGTTCTTTTGCAGGACCCGGATGACAGGCACGATTGGGTGGACCGTTTGGTCAATCAGTTGCTTAAGCCGTGCTAAATCCATCTCTTCGGCCCTGGCGCGCAGGGTGATTTCTGCAGCGGCGTACTCAGGAATTACGCCAAGTTCGGCTTCGGCCTGCGCCAGGGCTACTTCGACATCCAGCCATTTTTGCAAAAGGTGCATATCATCAAAGACAGCACGCATTTCGGGGGTGCCGTACAGATCTTTGAGAAATTGGGAGTCAAGGATGGTGGAGGCCATTAGCTGTTTGGGGGTGTGAAAAAGGCAAGGAGTTCAACATCTTCGCTACCCGCATTGCGCAGGGTATGCTTTGTGCCTATCGGAATAGCTACAATGCAGCCGGGTTCCAGCGCGGAATCGATTGTTTCAATGGTCAGTACGGCCTGTCCAGCCAGTACAAAAACAGTTTCCACCTGGCTGGCATGCGTATGCCACCCAACGATGCTGCCAACAGGAACGCGTACCATGCTGACATTTGCCAGTTTATTATCTTCCGGAGTCAGCAGGGCTTTCATTTTGACACCTTCAAAACGCGGGTGATTACCCCATTCGGTTGTTTTGGCGTTGACGATACGTGGGAGGTTATTTGCTTCTGTCATTTATTTCCTCTTTTTCAAAGTAAATCAATCGCGCCTGTTTCTGTGATCAGCACAGAACGGCCAACGAAGGCGGTTTCACCTTGCGAGCGGCGGACTGCCACATGCACCGCCAGAACCATGCCGGTCTCAATTTTGCGGCGCGTTCCGTAAACCAGCCGGGGATGTTCGGGGGTATCCGCACCTACCCCATGCCCGAAATCATATTCCTTGGCGTTATGCAGGCTCAAAGTTGACAGATGCCTGTCACCTGCCGCGACAACCTGATCGACAGATGTTCCGGGTTTGAGTGTTTCCAGTAATGTGTGACGTACAGCCTGGCAGGCTTCCAGCGCTTGCACCTGGTGCTGCAGAGGCGCCGCGGGCAGCAGCGTCCCATTTGTCTGGATAAAAGCATGGTCGGCTTCCAGGTTAATCTCCAGCCCTACTGCGTCGGTGGTTCCGACGACTTTGCCATGCGCCTCGGTTACCACAGCCCCATCCCCAATGCCCACCAGACAGCTCACCCGAAATGCTCCGGCTGAACGGGCGGCTGCTTCTACACGCGCGGCAACGGAAAAATCAGTCTCGCCTGGCTGGCTGGTAATGCCTGCCGCTTTCAGGGCAATCTCGCCGATGACAGTGGCGCGTCTGAGCGCTTCGACTTCATCCGGTGCTTTGACGATCCGCCATTCATCCACGCTGATTTTTAGATCCACCAGCTCGAGCTGACGGGTACTGGCCGCTGATAGGAAGGAGACCGGAGTTTCATCAATGGAAAAATCACCACCCACCCAGCCAATTCGATGCGCGGAGGCCGGCAGCAGTTGTTCGGGGGCAACACCGGTTTTTACAGTCAGACCGCTTTCCTGGCGCGCACGGTCTCCTTCATAGGGATGCCTTACCCCCAGCAAGGGTTCCCCTTCGCATGGGACCCATAGAGCGCCGTAGTTGGTGACAAAACCCGGTGAATACCCACAAAACCAGCCCAGAGCGCCTCGCCGCCAGGAATATATCATCACGCCATCCAGATTCTGGCGTCTGGCTTCATCACGCAGGCGTTCAATTCGTTGTAACCTGAGATTGGATCGGTTCATTCTTATTCCTTAATACTGAACTTATGGGTAGTTTCCATGTGGAGGAGTTCAGCAGGTGTACGCATCCATTTGCGCCGCGCGGGATTGGATTCTAAAAAACTGAGTGCCTGGTGAAGCATGTCTTTTAGATTTTCTGGTTTTGGTGAAATTCCTGCAGCGGCGGCAGCTTCCAGGTCCAATACATAATTTGCATTCGGAAATGGAAAAACTGCATTCCCGCCGTTGAATACTTCACCTGCGCCGCCGGTCGGCCCGCCGGCCACACGCTGCAGTTTGGGCTCCTTGCCCGTTATCTCAGCGCAGATTTGAACAAATCCTTCCAGCGAACAGAACCCAGGAGCTGCGATATTAAAAACCTGCCATCCGCTGCCAGAAAAAACTTCCAGCGCTGCCACCATGGCCTGCGCCACCTGACCGGTGGAAACAAACTGAACCACCGCCTGCCCGTCGCCAGGCAGCAGGATGGTCGCATCGTCAAGCAAGCGGTTGAAAACAAATTCTTCGCGGTCGACATAATTAGCCGGCCCCAGCACAAATGGCAGGCGCAGAGCCGTGGTTGCCAGGTTGGCGGCCCGGCGGGTTTGCAGGCTTCGTTCCCCATCCAGCTTGTCGATGGCATACTGTCCCCACAGTGACCAGGGCCCCATCGCGCCGTTTTCCTTCCAGGGCAGGATCGGCTGTGGCGCATACACTGCGCCGCTTGAGCAATGCACCCAGCGCGGGACATCTTTCATCCCTGGAGCTGCCAGAAGAAGCCTGGTTTGTTCACCAGTGTAGGCGGAAAGGTCAATCACTCCATCAAAAGCCAGACCATTCAACTGTCTGAGCGCCTGCGGGTCATTGCGGTCGCCGCGCAGCTCTGTCACCGGGCCAGGCCATTCAACAGCCCGTGTGCCACGGTTAAGCACGGTGACACTATGCCCATGTGCCAATAATTCACGCACGGTGGCGAGGCCCATAAAACGGGAGCCGCCCATCACGAGGATTTTCATCAGAATTCCCTCTTAATCCATTTCCAGTCCGCCATCCACATTCAGGGTTTGACCTGTGATGTAGTCAGCGTCGGGGGAGCATAAGAAAGCGATAGCCGCCGCCACATCTTCGCTGGAGGAGGCGCGCTTGAGTGGGATGGTTTCAATGAAGTTGGAAAGGGTTTCACCGGGCTTCGCGCCAAATAGCTGCCCGCGTTCAATATCATTCTGTGCCCACATTGGGGTGGGCACGACACCGGGCGCAATGGCATTGACATTGATATTATATTTTGCGAGGGCCAGTGCGGCTGACCTTGTGATGCTGATAACGGCTGCCTTGCTGGCCGCGTAATGTGTCGCGTAAGAGCGCCCGCCCCGTCCGGCGGCAGATGACATGCTGACGATTTTGCCAAAACTGTGAGGGGCCCGGTCTGCGTTACGGATTTCTTCTGGAATTTGGGCGATCATCTGTTTGGCTACCGCTTGCAGGCAAAAAAATAAACCCCGCTGGTTGGTATCCATGATGCGATCCCAATCCTGCGGAGTCAGGTCAAGCATAATCTGGTTTTGCATTCGCCCAGCATTGTTAATCAGGATATCAATATGCCCAAACTCACTCACAGCAGATGAAACCAAACCAGGGATTTGATCCACCCTGGAGAGATCGATTTGATATGCCAGCGCCCGCCGGCCAAGCGCGCGCACTTTCTCGGCTGTTTGGGCGGCATTGTCGGGATTATATTCGGCCACAACAATATCGGCGCCTTCGCTTGCCAACCGTAAGGCGATGGCCTGACCTAATCCCTGGCCGGCTCCGGTAACAATCGCAACTTTGTCTATCGAGCGTTTTTCCATCTCGCACCTGTCATGATTTTTCTAAAAGGACTTACTCAAAGGCGATATTGAGCCGTTCCGCCACTTTGCGCAGGTTTTCACGCGCCTGGGGAATTTTTTCTTCCGGCAGGTGTTCGATGATGAAATCCTTGTCCGGGCAGGTTTCCATAAACCGCTTTAGAAACAGTTCGTAATCCAGTGTACCTGTGCCAATCACAACTTCATGGATTTGCATGGTGAAGGCTTCAGCCAGACCGCAGTCTTTGGCGTGTGCGGCTACCACGTGTGCTCCCAACAGGTCAAACAACGTGTTGATAATGCGCTCAGTGCTTAATACATCCCGCACGTTCCCCATGAAATTTACCGGATCAAGGTTGAACTTCAGCGCCGGGGAAGCAACTGCCGCAAACAAATCACTTACGCGCTCGGGTGTGTCCAGGCTGGTTTGAACATGACCTTCAATTGCTACCTGGACGCCTTCGATTTCTGCCACCCGGCAAACTTTTTGGATGCTGTCGACCAGCCGGTCAAATGTTTTTTGCGAATAATTATCCGGATGCGCCCACCAGTGGCCGTTGGGATTCACGCTGCCCGGGCGCACATATACGCTGCGAGACTGCAGAACTACGCCATATCGGCAGACCGCCTGCATACCTTTGATCCCTTCGGCTCGCACCTCTTCATCTGGATTGATCAGGCTTTCATACCATCCATTGGCCTGGTTGATTGCCAGACCGGCCTGTTCACAGGCCATTTTGATGGTCAGCGCATCTATTGGATCAGATTCAAGCGGTTTATGAATAAAGATGGTTGTGCTGCTGAATCCCATCTCGCGCAGTTGTCGTGCGCGCGCGGGCCAGTCGATCTGACGCCAATCCAGAGTGGGCATGGGGTTGATGCCCAGTTTTATCAATGCCGGACCTTTCATATCCGATAAGCCCTGGCAGCCGCTCCACCCAAAATAGCGTCAATTTCAGCCTCTGAACGGCCAGCTATTGCTTTGTTGGTTTCTTCCCAGACACGCGCATAGTTATCTGCCAGTGTCGCAACCGGCCAATCGCTTCCAAACATTAAGCGTTCCGCTCCAAAGTGTTCAGCGGCGAAATCAATGTACGGTTTGAGATCAGCGGCTGTCCAGTTATTCCAATCGGCGGCGGTATTCAGACCGGATAACTTGGCGTACACATTTGGGTATTTCGCGGCAGCCGCCAGTTGGTCGGCCCATTCTCCCATCACCTTATCCTTGATGGGTGGCTTGGCCAGATGGTCAATGATCAACGTCAGGTTCGGGATTTTTTCAGCCAGGGTGGGGACGTGTTTGAGGTGGTTTGGAAAGACGGCCACCACATCGAAGGACATCCCATAGCTCGCCAGAATTTTCAGCCCTTCAATAGCCTGGGGTTGAATCACCCAATCGGGATCCTTTTCTTCATGGATCAGATGTCTGATCCCCTTAAATTTGGGATGTTTGCAATAACGATCCAACGCGTGCTGTTCGGCAGCATGATCCAGCAGCGGAACCCAGCCCACAACCGCGCCAATCCAGTCAAAATCTTCGGCCTGGGTCAGCATGGAGGCCGTGTCTTCGAATGAGTTTTCGGATTGAACCAGCACGGTTTTATCAATACCGGCAGCTTTGATCATCGGCTCCAGGTCTCGCGGGTAGAAGTTGGCGTAGATGGGTCCGTAGTCTGGTATCAGCCAGGGATAATCAACCTTGTTCAGACTCCAAAAGTGTTGGTGGGCATCAACTTTCATGGGCTTATCCTTTCTTAAAACAGGTCGGGTGGGTTGTTGTTACTTTATTTCAACAAAAAACAGGTGCAGGTTAATCCATCTCAATGCCGCCATCCACATTTATGCATTGACCTGTGATGTAGTCGGCGTCTGATGAGCACAAAAAGGCAACCGCTCCAGCCAGGTCTTCAATCGAAGATGCGCGCTTGAGCGGAATGTTCTTTTCAACAAATTCGCGGAAAGCCTCGCCTGGTTTTGTTCCAAAAAGTTTACCGCGTTCGTTGTCAATCTGTTCCCACATAGGGGTGGGGGCCACGCCCGGCGCCACCGCGTTGACGTTGATGTTATATCTTGCCAGGGCCAGGGCTGCCGATTTTGTGATGCTGATCACGCCAGCTTTAGCAGCGGAATAATGTGTGCTGTAAGGCCGGCCGCTGCGCCCGGAGATGGATGCAAAATTCACGATCTTGCCGAAGCTGTGTGGCGCCCGATCGGAATTGCGGATTTCCTCGGGTATTTGTGCGATCATTTGTTTTGCTACCATTTGGAGGCAGAAGAAGGTTCCGCGCTGATTTGTGTCTACCACCCTGTCCCAATCTTCCGGGGTAAGGTCGAGCATGAATTTTGTTTGTACCCGGCCGGCGTTATTGACCAGAATGTCAATCCGTCCAAATTCGCTTACCACGCGATCCACCATTGGCTGGATTTGTTCCACCTTCGAAAGATCGATCTGATAAGCCAAAGAGCGGCGCCCGAGCGCCAGTATCTCGGCGCTGGTTGCCTCGGCTGTTTCGGAGTTGTATTCTGCAATGATAACCTGCGCTCCCGCGTTGGCCAGACGCAAGGCTACACCTTTGCCGATACCTTGTCCGGCTCCAGTCACAATCGCAACCTTATCTAATAAATTTTGTTCCATAAACCACCTTTGTGAATTTTGTGAGTCTCAAATTATATTTTTGGCTCTACCGTAATCAGTGGAAAACCCGTTTAAGCACAACGGGCACAAGGAGCCACAAAGGAAAAATAGTAGTAGCGCATAACTTGCTTCTTCTTATTCTTTCGGGACGCGGATGCCCTGCGGGTGCGCCGACGAACACGGAAAAAGCAAAAATATTAAGGTCACCCGCAGGGCGTCCGCGTCCAAATGGTTTTTCTCTGCTGGTTTAGCGGTAAAGGTTTTCAAGCCATGCCCGTGACGACACTAGAAAATAGCAACTTATGCGGTATTGCGAAAAATAGGGTCAAAATTAGAGGTTCAATAACCATTGTGTAGCTGGTGCCGGTTGTGTTTAGCTTTTCTCCCATTAATTACGGGAGAAACATAATTTGGAAATCCGAAAAGAATAGCTGTAATAATGGCGTTGATGATCTCATCGTCAAACTTTGGGGGGCTGTAGTTGTTCTAAAATGCCAACTGTAGTTTGGCGAACATTGTTTCGCACTGCTTTCCTGGCTGCTTCTACATCACCAAGCTTGCACGCCGCGTAAATTTCTTTATGTTCGATCAATGCCCGGAGATTTCGTTCGGGAAGGCGTGTATAAAGCTGTCGATACCGGCGGCTGCGATCCCAAAGGCTTGTAATCATCTGCAAGAGCAGATTGTTATTGCTGGTTGAATAAATAGCGAAATGGAAAGCTCGGTTTAGATCGATCAGTTGCGCATAATCGTTAGATTGCGTGGCCGACTCCATTTTTTTGACGAGTCCGTCGAGCTGCTCCAATGTTTGGCTTGAAAAGTTTGGCACCGCCAGTTCTGTGGCGGTTTCTTCCAGTACCTCGCGCACCAGATAGATTTCCTGCAAATCATTGAGCGATAGTTCTGCCACAAAAGCTCCGCGATGTGGCTGTATCTGCACAAAACCCTCGCCTTCCAGTTGGCGCAAGCTTTCTCTGACCGGGATCAGGCTGGCGCCCAATTCCTCGATGAGTGTTTGCTGATCGAGTCTCATTCCGGCAGAATACTTTCCCGTCAGAATACGCTCGCGTATGCTGTTTACGACATAATCTGTGACGGTGACTGGACCATTTTCGTGAGTGGGCATAGTTTTTTATCTTATTATGTTATTATCTTATTAAGATAATAACATAATAATTCAGTATGTCAAGATCTATGAACCTCATGGAAAGTAACCATAATTTCAGTAAGACAAAAAATCAAAATAGGGCATTTTAATCCAAAGTTCATATTGACAGCGTTTCATGATAACCATATAATGGTATCGTTATCATTAACATTCTGGCAGTGATTATCATCTGACTCAGGAACTGGCATGACCACTATACGCGATGTAGCAAAATATGCGGGTGTGTCTCCGATCACTGTATCCCGTGTTGTTAATGATGCGGATAATGTAAATGCGCATACGAAGACCAGGGTGGAGAAGGCAATCGCAGAATTGGGTTATATTCCCAACCTTGCTGCTCGAAGTTTACGTTCCAAGCAAAGTTACACCATTGCATTGATTTTGCCGGATATCACGAGCGCTTTTTGGACCACGGTGGCGCGAGGCGTTGAAGACGCGGCCCAGGGCGGCGGTTATTCTGTTTTTCTATGTAATACAGACGAAAATCCTGAGAAGTTTACAAAATATATCAATACCGTTATTCGCCAGCGCGTGGATGGAGTTCTGATCGCCCCATATAGTATGGATGGGCGCCAGCTTTCCCAGCTTAGCGAAATGAATATCCCTACGGTAGTTATTGATCGACGTGTCAATAATTGGGAGGGCGATTCGGTTTATTGCGATTCGGTGGCTGGTTCTCACGCGCTTGTCCAGCATCTACTCTCGCTTGGGCACAAAAGGATTGCGATTTTATCAGGCCCATCAGCTACCAGCACAGCTGAAGATCGCGTGTCCGGCTATTGCCTGGCCTTGCGAAAAGCCGGCATCCTGATCGATAACCGGCTGATATTGCGAGGTGAATACCGTGAAAGTTCCGGTGTGATGCTGACCCGCGAATTGCTTGAAAGCCATGTTGAGCCCACTGCCATTATTGCTGCGAACAATGCCATCGCGGCCGGGGTACTGGAACAGCTCAAAATCCAGGGCTTAAGTGTTCCCGGAGATATCGCTGTGGTGTGTTTTGACGAGATGCCGGAAATGGAGCGCCGTTTTCCATTTCTCACCAATGTAACCCAGCCTGCTTACGATATGGGCGTGAATGCCACGCAGTTGCTTCTCAGCCGCATCAGTGCGAATGGCAACCTGCGCCCGCGCGAGGTTATCCTGCCAACCCGCCTGATTTTACGCTATTCTTGCGGCAGGTTTCTTAAGAGTGAAGGCTCAAAATCACAGATTCGCTACTCCATCATTCCCGACTCAACTGAAAGCGTGCTTGTGAAACCCCTGGATGAATCTGATCGGGACTTGCTTCTGAGTATTTCTCCGGATAAGCCCAATTCTCAATATGGGGGTGTTTCGGAAGTTGAATTGACAAAACCAAACAAAGAGCGCCTGACAAACGCTATTTTATTCCAGCCGGCTGACCGGATGGCGATCCTGGAAAATCGCGGCGTCGGGAAAACGATTATGGAGCATGTGCTTGGACGCAGCGTTCGCCTGGCGCCTGATGGTTTGAATGGGATGCCCGAGGATGCGGTCGAATTTGCTCTGAAAATGGGACTAGATGCTGTGCCTTGCGAAATATTTTGGAACCTGGGCCCTGTTCCCTATGAACCCGATAGCGACCTGGTTGCCAAAGCCCGCCAGCTTTATCCGCCTCCTTCCCTGGCTGTCCAAATCAGTACACTCGAAAATTTATTGAATGCTGCTGAGGGTACCGGATTGGGGGTGTATGTGCGCTTCAATTCCTTTGTCCAGAATGCTTTAATGGCGGTTTCGGAAAGCGATCTGAGAACTGCGCTCCAGCGTCACCCTTCATTAGGTAAATTAATGGATATGTTGGTGAAGCACCAGAGCCGGGTGATGCGCGCTCTGTGTGATCGGTTTGGTCGTGACCTGTCTTTTGTTTCGATCCAGGATGATATTCTGGCTTCGCAAGCTATCGTTTCTGATCCCGATTTATTTGAAGATTCCATCCTGCCTCGTTTGGATCAAATGTGCACACCGGCCAAGGAGCACGATATTCCCATCGCGCTCGACACTCTTACGCTCCATCCCTCAGCTCTTTCAGGCCTCTACGAAATTGGGATCCGTATGATCCAATCTTCAGGTCTTGAACCAACCGGGCTCCAAAGTTTGGCCAGAGAATGGACTGGAAAAATGGCATTTATTGGAGGAATTCCGGCTGAAGTTATTTTCAGAGCTTCAAAGGAAGATATTGAAGAACAGGTTCGCCAGATTTGCGAATCATTTATAGCGCAGCCGGGTTTCATCCTGTCTGTTGATGATAGTTTGTCAGATTTTCCCGGGTTGCAACCACAAAATTTCGTAACGATGATCCGGTCTGTTCAACACTATGGAAAGTACCCATAAGTTCAGTATGCCCAGACTGCGGTTGAACTTCGCAGTACAGCTCATACTTGAAACAACCGAATATTCAAAACGATGTTTTTCCAGACAAATAAAAAGGAGAATCCTGTATGAAAAGATATGGTCAGGTTATTGGGGTCAAACCCGAAAATTTTGAATCTTACGTTAAACATCATTCTGCTGTTTGGCCGGAAGTTTTGCAGATGATCACTGAATGTAACATCCGTAATTATTCCATCTTTCACAAAGATGGCTTGTTGTTTGCCTATTTCGAATATGTTGGCAGCGATTTTGATGCCGATATGAAGAAAATGGGTGACGATCCCAAGACACAGGAATGGTGGGACATCATGATGCCCATGCAACAGCCGCTCGATACACGTGCCGATGGCGAATGGTGGTCGAACATGGACGAAGTATTTCACACCAACTAGAGAAGGATGGAACCGACATGGTGCTAAGCATGGTCAGAACTGAGAATTGTTTGAAAAAATTGGAACGCTTGAATAAGTCCCTGCATCATCAGGAACCTGACCGCGTCCCTGTCAGCGACTTCTTTTGGGGCAGTTTTGTTGAACGCTGGCGCAAGGAAAAAGGGTTGCCAGCCGATGCGGATGTATATAAGTATTATGACCTCGATTGGCAGGTGACCACTCCCAACATGGATCCCCACATGAAGGACTTTGAAATCATCCGGGAAAATGAGGAAGAAGTGGTGGTTCGTACTGGTTTTGAAGCCATCTTACGCAAAAAATTTGCTGATCCCATGCCCGAATTTATGGCCTTTGAAACCGATACCATTGAAAAAGCGGAGGCTTTTGAATTCGATGATCCAGCCGCCGACCGCCGTTTTTTCAGCGGTGGAGACAATCAAATTGGCGGTGTGGGTGATGGCTATTCTCGCAACCTGCCGCCCTGGATTGATACCGTCAAGGGGCTGCATCCCAATTTCCCGGTGTACGGCAGCCAGTGCGAAGCCAATGAATATATGACCCGCATTGTTGGCGGGGCGAATCTGCTGTTGTGGGCCGGGCTCTACCCTGAGCGCTTCGGTCAATTTGTCAAACGCACCAATGAATGGGCGCTTGAAATGCTCAAAGCCCAGATCAAGGCGGCCGGTGGCCTGATTGATGGCATGGTCATCTGGGGTGACGTTGCTTATCGCAAGGATTTATTCTTCCATCCAGATTACTGGCGAAAATGGTATAAGCCGGGGTTGGCTGCCATGGTGGAAACCTGCCACGCTGCCGGGTTGCCCGTCATTTACCACGGCTGCGGTAATGTCAAACGGATTTTCGAAGACTATATTGAAGTCGGCATCGATGCTTATAACCCGCTGGAAGCCAAGGCTGGCCTGGATGTGATCGAGTTGCGCCGTAAATATGGGCATCGCATTGGGTTCTGCGGCAATATGAATGTCATGGAATGGGCCGGTTGCAGCAAGGAAGAATTAAAACCAATTGTCTTGCGCAAGCTGAACGCTGCCAAGGGTGGCGGCATGATCTTCCAATCAGATCACTCTGTGCCCAGCAATATTTCGGCTGAGAACTATGAATATGTTGTCAACCTGGTGCGTGAATATGGCCAGTATCCACTCCAACTCGGTGAATACGATATCCCTGATGTGATTTGATCATTCTTCGGAGATGTTTTCAGTATGCGTTTACAACACCTTTTGCCAAATCAGTTCCAAAAAGCCATCAGTCAGGGCTGGCCTTTGCTTGTGCCCGCTGGTGTGATCGAATATCACGGCCCTCACATGGCTTTGGGGCTCGATACCCTGGTGGTGGATGAACTGTTGGAGAGAGTATCTGCGCGTGTGGACAGCATCGTGGCCCCTCCATTTTGGTATGGCCCAACTGGTTATGCCGTCACAGGCGCAAACCAGGGCACGCTGGATGTTTCCACTGAACGTTTTGGGCGCCATGTCAAGGATGTGTTGAACAGCTTCTGGGACATGGGTTTCAAGTGGATTATCGTGTGTATTCATCACCAGGGTCTGGATGGGCCGGAAGCACTGTCTATTCGCCAGGCTGCCGCCGAAGTTATTTTTGAAAGATCCCATCTCGAAAGAGGCGATGCCTGGTGGGGTAAAGCGCCGCTTGATCCAAAAGATAAGGTTTTTGAACGTATCCAGGTCTGGCCGTCAGTTTTACCGGCAGCCGCAGCGCAAGGCGTGGTGATGGCTGACCATGCCGGGTACTATGAAACCTCGCTTTTGATGGCGGCTCACCCGGAACTGGTAAAACTTGAATTACTTGGGAGCGACGCACCCTGGTTTTGCAACGCTCCAGATAGCAAAGCCACGCAGGCCAGCAGTGAAGCTGGTAACCTGATGTGGCAGGCCATGGTAGATGCCTGGGAGGCAGATCTATCCAGGTTGACCCGGCCAGCAAGACCGTCCCCAACGGACGTGACAATGCAGGGTCTTTTCTAGTGGATAATCCAGGCTCCATAACAAGACAGGAGGTGCCGCTGAGAGAGTTCTATTATCGAAGTTTCGCGTTTTACAGTGTCTGATCCAACCCTATTTTTGTTTTATGAATATATCAAAGGAGAGACAAATGACTGGCAAGAAAAATCTTTCACGTCGTGATTTTCTTAAGTTCTCCGGCCTGGTGGCTTTAGGCAGCGCTGCTGCGGCTTGTGCGCCAACCCCCGCGCCCACCGCTGCTCCTGCCCCTGCCGCGACTGCGGCCCCGGCTGCCACCGCGGCTCCTGCTGCGACTGCTGTTCCCGCCGCGACTGCTGTCCCGGCTGCCACTGCAGCTCCGGCCGCGACCATGATCGGCAAGCCGTTTGATGGCAAGACCGTCAAAATGCTGGCCATCAGCGGCGGTAACTACGATGAACTCTACAAAATTATCCCCCAATGGGAAGAAAAGACCGGTGCCAAAGTTGAATATGCCTTCAAGGGCGACGGCTTCAATACTGACAAGCGCATGGTCCAGGATTTCGCGGCTGGCACAGTTGACTATGATGTCTGCTGGGATCACAGCTCCTTCTTCTCCGCTTATGTCAAGGCCGATGGTCTTGAACCGTTGGATGACCTCTTCAGCAAGGATGATCTGGCTGACTTCATTCCACGTCTGCTCCAGGCAACCACCAAGGATGGCAAACTGTGGGTGATCCCACGGCTCTTCGACATCTCCTGCATGGTTTACCGCACCGATCTGGGTCTTAAAGCTCCTGAAACCTGGGATGAGTTCAAGGCCGCTGCGCTGGATGTCACCAAGAAGAACCCGGGCGTTTTCGGAACCCAGTTCGCAGGCAAGGAAGAGGCTCTGACCGGTCGTTTTTACGAAGTGATGACCGCCGAAGGCGGCAATCTATTTGATGACAAGTGGAACCCAACCTTCAACAGCCCCGCTGGTATCAAAGCAGCCACCATGTTCAAGGAACTTTATGCTGCCAAAGCCATGCCCCCAGACATGACCAACTATGTGTGGGCGGATGTCGCCAACCAGTGGGTCGCCGGGAAGATTGGCCTGTATACCGAATGGTACGGCTGGTACTCCTACTTCGAAGATCCCAAATCCTCCAAGGTCGCTGGCAAGTTTGATATCGCCCGCCAACCCATGGGTGATGGCAAGGTCCACAGTGGTTGGGCTGGTCACCATGGTTTCTCCATCACCAAGGCCGCCAAGGAAAAACAGGCCGCTGCGGATCTGATCAAGTTCCTGACCAGCGCCCAGGGCAACCAGATCGAAGCCAAATTGGGCAACCTGATCGCCCGCCAGAGCGTCTGGGATCAACTGATTAAGGATGCTGCAACATCCGCCGACCCGCTCGCCAAGAAGCGCCTCGATCTCGGATTGCTGCAGGCCAAGGAAGACTTCAAGACCCCGCCACTGATTGCCGAGTGGATCCCGTTCTCCAATATCTTCTACCCAATCCTGCAGAAGATCATCCTGGGAGATGTCGAGCCCAAGGCTGGTCTGGATGATGCCGCCACCAAGACCCACGATATGATGTCAAAGGCCGGCTACTACTAAATCAACTCCTTCTTAACACCTCCCTGGGTGGGAAACCACCCAGGGAGCCTTCTTGAGCTGAACCCACAGGGCACATGCCCCGTAGGGTAAATGAGAGGAATGGAATGACAGACGCCATTAGCTCCAAAACGCTTCCCAGGCGAAAGCCCAGTTTTCAATTTAGCGAAAAGCACCTGCCCATTGCAATGGTCATGCCAAGCCTGATCATTATCCTGCTGGTGGTTGGCGTGCCGATGGCTTATTCCCTATACCTGAGCTTTACCGATTTTACATTTACAACCGCCAAAAATGTTCACTTCATTGGGCTGGAAAATTATTACACCTTATTGTTTAAAGATGAGTTGTTCTGGCCGGTTTTTGGCCGCACAATTTTGTTCACGACCATTGCAGTAAATGTTGAATTCCTGCTTGGTCTGGGCATTGCTCAACTGATGGCCCGCGCAGTTCGCGGGCAAAGCCTGGCGCGCACTCTGATGATGATGCCGATGATGTTCGCTCCCATTCTCATCGGGCTTCAGTTTAAATGGTTCTTCAATGCCGAGATTGGTCTGGTTAACAACATTCTCTATGCCATTACCGGCCAGCAGCAAAACATCCCCTGGTTGATTGATGGAAAATTAGGATTTATCACCCTGTTGGTGGCCGAGATTTGGATGAGTACGCCGTTTATGGCCATCATTCTTGAAGCCGGCTTGCTATCCTTGCCGACCGACCCATTTGAAGCTGCTGATATTGATGGCGCCTCGGGCTGGCAAAAATTCCAATTGATCACCTTGCCGTTATTAATGCCTTTTGTTTACACCGCCATGGCGATCCGTTCGTTGGATATCGCCAGGGCCTATGATGTGGTTAATATTATGACCGGTGGTGGGCCAGGCAACCGTACCGAATTGATGTGGACCTATGTCAACCGCCTGGCTTTTGGCGGGCAGCAGTTCGCGATGGGCACGGCCATGTCCTATATCACCGTCATTTTTAGCTTTATATTTACGTATATGCTATTTCAAAATGTTTTGAAAAGCCGTTGGGCAGGAGATATGGAAGAATGAGTACCGAAACCACGCCCCTCAAAAAACGACATCGCCGAGATCGATGGACAAACCTGGCATCCGATGTGGCTTTATGGGTGATCATGTTGATTTTTTTTCTACCTGTTTTCTGGATTATCCTGACTTCGGTTAGAGATCGTACCGAAATCACCTCGTTCCCGCCGGTTTGGATCCCAACAGGGCTTAACATTGATTCTTACCTGATCTTGTTTGGTTTTCCCACGCCCGAAGGCGCATTCGATATGGGCGGCGCCATTCCGTTGGCGAAATATGCCACTAATTCAAGCGTCATTGCGCTGGTAAGTACTTTTTTTGCGCTTGTGTTTGGAACGTTGGCAGGGTATGTCTTTTCGCGTTTCAAGTTCAAAGGTAAAAATGGCATCTATCTTGGGATGATGCTGGCGCGCGCCATCCCTGGGATTGCCCTGAGTTTGCCGCTTTTTATCGTTTTTGCGCGCACAGGTTTATCAGACACCATCCAGGGCATGATTATTACGTATACGGCTCTGAATATTCCCTTTACCACCTGGTTGATGGATGGATTTTTCAGGGCCATACCAAAAGAATTGGATGAAGCTGCTCGTATTGACGGCTGTTCGCTATGGCAGGCCTTCCTGAATATATCCTTGCCGTTGGCTTTGCCGGGTGTCGCCGCGGCGGGCATCTTTGCCTTTTTAACTTCCTGGAATGAATTTGCCCTGGCCAGTATCATCACGCGCACGGCTCATTCCCGCACTTTCCCACCAGCCTTGTTGGAATTTACCAGCAGTTTTGTATCTGACTGGCGCGGTATGACGGCCCTGTCTGTGTTGATGTTGATCCCGGCTGTGATCTTTGTGGCTCTGGTTCAGCGCCAACTTCTGGAAGGCTTGACCTCTGGTGCAACCAAGGGCTGACGATCACAAGTTCAGTTTAAAACGTAATATTTTTCGTACTACAACCTTTGTTCATGGAAAGTACCCATAAGTTCAGTAAGGAGAATAAAAAAATGGATCAAATCACCACTATTTACCAGGCTGTTTTGGAAGGCGATGCGGCCGGGACAAAAGAAGCCGTCACTGTTGCGTTGCAGGCTGGTTTGGCTGCCAACACAATCATGCAAGATGGCTTGATTGCAGCCATGGCCGAAGTTGGCCGCCAGTATGAATCCGGTGACTTTTTTGTGCCCGAAATGTTGATTGCTGCTCGCGCAATGTCAGCCGGATTGGAACTGCTTAAGCCTTTGCTGGCGCAAAGTGGTATTAAAACCACTGGCCGGGTGATCATCGGCACGGTCAAAGGCGACCTGCATGATATTGGCAAGAATCTCGTTGGTATGATGCTTGAGGGTGCTGGTTTTGAAGTCATTGATCTGGGCACCGATGTCACCCCACAAAAATTTGTTGATGCTGTCAATCAGCGCAAACCACAACTCATCGCCATGTCTGCCTTGCTCACCACAACCATGTCCAACATGGGCAACACCATCAAAGCTTTAAATGATGCCGGAGTGCGTGATCAGGTCAAAGTGATGATTGGCGGCGCCCCGGTGACAGATTCCTATGCCAAACAAATTGGCGCGGATGGCTTTGCTCCGGATGCCAGTTCGGCGGCTCGCCTGGCCAAATCATTGGTGGAAGCCTGAAAGTTCGATTTTTCTCTGGAATTCGATTTACCCGGAGGTTTTCATGACTGAAACCCTTAAAATGACTTCACGTGAACGTGTTCTGGCTTCCATTGAACACCGCGAACCTGATGGTTTGCCGGTGGATATGGGTGCTACGCCCAGTTCAGGTATTTCTACAATTGCATATTACAACCTCAAAAAATATTTAGGTTTGGGTGGCCCTACCCGGGTGTATGATGTCGTTCAGCAGCTTGCCCAGCCGGAAGAAGCCATCCTCGACCGTTTTCGCATTGATGCTGTGGATATTGGCCGCACATTTAATGAGCGCCCCGAGGATTGGGTTGATTTTGATTTGCCGCAAGGCATCACTGTTCAATTCCCGGCCTGGTTTCATCCGCGCCAGCAGCCGGATGGCGCCTGGGATGCGATTGACAGCGAAGGCACGCGGATTGCCGCCATGCCTTTTGGCGCCAACTTCTTTGACCAGACCTGCTTCCCATATATTGACGGCTATCCGGCCGATTATAAAGACTTGCCGCACGCCATGGGCCAGGTGCTCTGGTCGGCGATGGTGCACAGCCCCTGGGATCATGCCGCTGAGCCCGATTTTTGGCAGCAGCTTCGCCAGCGCGCCCTGGCTTTGCGCCAATCGTCCGACCGGGCGCTGGTGGTGGTTGCTGGTTGTAATCTGTTTGAGTGGGGCACTTTCCTGCGGCGCATGGATAACTTCCTGATGGATCTGGCCTCTGACCATGCCAACATTGAACGACTGTTGGATGCCTTGATGGAACAGCATCTGCAAACCCTTGAAAAAGTCTGCCAGGCTGTGGGGGATGTGGCGGATGTGCTGCGTTTTGGCGATGATCTTGGCACCGATCAAGGCCCATTCATGGCCCCCAACACTTATCGAAAGTTATTCAAACCGCGCCATGCCCAGTTGACCGAGTATGTCCACAAACACAGCCAGATGAAAACCTTCCTGCATTCATGCGGGTCGATTTATAAGCTGCTGCCCGATCTGATTGAAGCTGGCTATGATGTGATTAATCCGGTTCAGATCACATCTCGCAATATGGAACCTGAAAGACTCAAAGCCGAGTTTGGCAAGGATATTACCTTTTGGGGAGGTGGTGCTGATACTCGCCATATTCTCAATCGCGGCACCCCCGATCAAGTTAAGGATCATGTCCGGCGAAATATTGAGATCCTTTCACCGGGCGGCGGTTTTGTCTTCAATACTGTCCATAATATCCTGGGGGATGTTCCCCCACAAAATGTGATTGCCATGTTTGAAGCGATTGACGAATATCGTTCCTAATGTCTTAACCATGATGAGAAGGCTTGAAAGATGTACAGGATTACGAGCTTGAAAATTCAAGTTCAGGCTTGTAAAAGTATTATTCCGCATTTTTGATTCGCCCTCTCAACCCCCATCCCCCCCCTTCCCCCAAATCCAAGAACGGGATTTAGGGGAAGGGGCCAAAATCTGGCGGCAAACAGGTTTCCCCTCCTCCAAATACCCCGGTTTTGGGGATTTGGGGGAGGCAGGGAGGGGGTCG
>CAIWAX010000345.1 GCA_903910795.1 uncultured Anaerolineae bacterium | reverse complement strand
GCGTTCTTCGCGAGGATGGGTTTCTGCCAAAAAGCACCCACCCCGTGAGCAGTTACGAAAAATGAAACGCGGAATAATACTTTTACAAGCCCTAATTACTCCCGCCCCCGCCTGGAGTACCGTTATGGCATTTGGTACAGGTGGCTGTCATCAAATTTACAGTATGGCAATCCCGGCAGGATGCGCCGCCATGATCAATACCCGGTTCAGGATGCGGAAGGTTGAATTTTGCCTGTGACCAGGCTGTGGTGTTATGACAGTTCGAGCAGGCCGTCCCTTTGAACAATCCTGAATGGAAATCCGGGTTCGCATGACAACTGGAACATTCTGATGAAGTACCTTTGAAAACATTATTGGCATGGCATTTTTCACAGGCAACGTTCGCATGGCCACCCGTCAATTTAAAAGTCGAGGTGTTGTGATCAAACGTGGCGGGTTGCCAGGCCTGTGGGGAATGACAGACACTGCAATCCTGCCCAAACTTCCCGTTGTGGTGATCATCTTTTTGGTGGCAGGCAAAACAAGTGGAAGAAGTCCCTTTGAATACATTGTTAATATGGCAGTCAGTGCATTTTAACTGCGCGTGTTTACCTTCCAATTTAAACTTCAAGAGGCTGTGATTAAAAGTGGATGGCTTCCAGCCGGCGGGTTGGTGGCAAGCACCGCAATCTTTGCCAAAGCTGCCCTTGTGGGCATCATCCTTGAGATGACAGCCAGCACAATCAGTTGAGAGAGTTTTGAAATCATTCGCTTTCTTCGCATTAAGGTGACACTTCTCACAAGTCAGGGTTTGATGTTTCCCTGCCAGTTTAAAGACAACCTGGCTGTGGTCAAATTTCTTGCTGATTGTTTCAATGCCGTCGTGGCAGCCCCGGCAATCTGCGCCGTAGGCCTGAATATGTTTTGTCATAAAAGAGCTTTCAATTTGCTGATGACAGGTGACGCAAACCGCTCGATCAAACTTGCTGATATCCTGTGCGTGGCAATCCTGACAGGTAAAGGCAATACCATCCTTGCTTAGCTTATGTGAATTAAGAGAATACCCTGTGGAATCATGCGGAAAATTCCCCGTAGCCATGACTGTCAGTGAGGCGCTGTTCCCGCGATGATCTGGATGGCAGGCCCGGCACGTCTGAGGATCATTCTTGAACATGGCGCCGTGGATCGAGGTCGGCTTTTTTAGCTGCATGGCGATGTCTGTATGACAGTGCATACAGCGCTCGGCTTGCGTATCTGCATCCCAGGGCGCCGGATGACATTTGGCGCAATCATTCCCCAGTTCCGCATGTGAATGAACCCCATCCAGGCTTGCACCTGCCCTGGCGTTCAGTATGCCGCCGGAAAACAAACTATTCCCATTGAAAAGCCTGAAAACCAGAATCAACAGAATCGTAAGCAGACCTGCAAGAATAGCAGATGGTAGGAGACAGCCTGGTCGTTTACTAATCATGGGAACTCCATAGTTCCGTTATTTAACTATTTCAAAAACGTGAAATAATATAAAGCTCCACCAATATGAACAAAAGCAGCCACGAACAATGCCATACCAATCGGGATGTGGATGGTGTGCCATAAAGCCAATAAGCGCCGGGCGTGAGCAATTGCAGCCGCCTGGGCTCCACCCAGGGATGTTTCCAATTCAATCCCATCGGAAGTGCGGGGAATCAAGGTGTAGATGTAACGGCCTATGATTCCGCTGAAAACCACGATAACAGTCAGCCAGGTCACCATGCCAGCCAGACCATTAAATTTCCAGGAAGTGTGTAAAAAAACCATAAAAGGTCCCACCAAACCTGTAAAGATGTGGAACCGCAGCCATTCAGACATCTTGCCCCAGCGCGCTGAACGCGAGCGTTTACGCAAGCTGTACAGGATTTCGGTCATGAGCATTAATAAAAAGCCCAGGATCCCAATTGCATGCCCAAAAAATTCACCCGCCGCTGGAACTTTCCCGGTAAAATATATAACAAAGGCATAAATCCCGGCGATGATGGCTGCCGCCAATACCGACACCCAGAGCTCTTTATTATCATTCAACATGGTGTCTGCTCCCCAATTCTAGTTTTTCGGGTAAACAGCGCTCCGTCAACCAAAAGAGTGCTGTCAGAACAAATTCGCAGCTTAATTTTGGCTGGCATGCAGCTTCGACCATAAGTTCGCCACAATATCGGCGATCGGGGCTTCGGGTGCAATCAATTGATCCCGGATTTCGCTGATGTCCACTCTGTTACGGATCATCACTTGCAAGGGAGATGATAATTTCTGATCTCCGATCACAATTGCCCCAACGATGGTGTTTTTCCCCACAACCAACCGCAGATGGTTGACATCAAACCCGCTCTGCGCAATGATGGCATCTGGAATATCGCGCCAGGTTTCACTGTCGCCATGCGCTATGGTTAAAGGTTCACTCTCATCTCTTGATCCGACTGCGCCAATGATGGTAGTGGTCAAACCGGCCAGCCGGGTCACATTGAGAGGAACCGACAGGCTATATACCGCACGCTGTCCGGCCATGTTTAATCCGGCTACCCATCCTTGTTCGCGCGCTGGCGACCAGAGACTCTCAATGATTGAGCGGCCAGATAGAGGGTCATGAACCTGTACGACATCCCCGGCAGCGAAAATATCCGGCAAGCTTGTGGCCTGATGTTCATCCACCAGGATGCCGCGTTCGCAGGCCATGCCAGCTTCCTTTGGAAGCTGCAATCGCGGTTGAACACCAATCCCATACGCCAGAATCTCACAGTCGATCTGTTCTCCGCTGGCCAGGCTGATGCCGGCCACTTTGCCATGTTTTCCCTGGATGCTGGTCAACTCTGAATTAGGGTGGATGGTAATCCCATCATGATTCAGTTTATGTTCAATAATTTGCGCTTCAATTTTATCCAAAACGCTTGACCAGCAATGCGCAGTACGAATCACAAGATGAACTTTTAGTTTCCGGGAGGCCAGCCCCTCAGCCAATTCGAGGGCTGTGATGCCGCCGCCTAATACTACGGCTGTACGCGCATTTTTGGTCAGGCTTACCAACCGGCGGGTATCTTCCAGGTTATCCAGCTTGGCAACACCGTGCAGGTTTGCGCCCGGCACTTTTAAAGGAATCGCGTTGGAACCAATCGCCAGCAGCAAGCGTTCATAATACACATGTTTCCCATCGCTTAATTCCACCTGATGTTTTTGCGGATAGATTCTTACAACATTTCCATGAGAGAAATGAGCATTCAGTTTCTTTAAATCACCTGGTTTGAGAGGGAAGAGCAGTTTTTCATCTACCTCGCCTGTCAGATAATAGGCCAGACCTGGGCGTGAATAATAACCATGCAGGTCTTCACTAATGAACGTGATTGTGCCGTGTGCGTCAACGCTGCGGATAGCTTCAGCGGCGCCAATCCCTGCTACGCCTGTTCCTACGATAACATAATTGGTCATTTCAGGCTTCTGCAAAGAGACTGGTACGTTCAAAACGCAACACACCGCGCGGACAGCGCGTAACACACTCGCCGCAATTTATGCACTGGCTGTTTTCAATAGGCCTTCCTTGCCATGCAAAATTACGCACATCGATATTGATCGGACAGTTAAAGGAGCAAATTCCGCACTGCACACAGCGGGCAGAATCTGGAACAACAAAACCGGCAGCAAGCACCTCCCGGCGGTTTGATTCACGTTTGAATAAGTTTTTAAACATCACGCCTCTTTAATTACTGTCGTACAACTTATGGGTACTTTCTATGTAAATTTCATTATAGACCCCCTATGTCATTTTAAAAAGTGATCAAGATCACTTCATATAAATTACAAAACCATCAAAAATATTTTGATGTGACCGGTTTTGCCAGCCCACGATACTGAGCTTATGGGTACCTCCCATTGATTCATCAATCAGGGAGCGTAAATGCCTGCCAGGGTCAGATGAATAATTGCTGGCGCTGACATGGCAGTAAAAATTCGTTTTTATACGCCGGGATTCTGCACCGCTAACATTGCTTTCCACTTTTTTCAGTTTTGATTTAGAATAAATTCAATGGAACAAGAAGATGGTACTCTCAAGAAACCGCTTTTAAAAAAGTTGGTGGGAGTGGGACTTTTTTTGTTTGCCTACCTGATGGTGGGGGTTGTGCTGGGATTCACTGGCGACAAAACCGATCACACATTCGACATCCTGGCAGATCTGATCCTGGGGTTCATTGCACTGTTTGGTTGGATGGCTTTTTTTGCTCAGTTCGTGTTGCCGGTTGCCAGGTTGAGCGATCGCTGGCAAGTGATTGAGCGATTGATCGCGTACATCATGGGTGGTCATGGCCCGGCAATTTTTATTGAGAATGGCTTTACCCGTATCAAGGAAGGTGAAGATAAGAAAAAAGGCCCGGGGGTTATCTGGCTGGACAGCGCCAGCACAGCAATCCTGCGCACAGCCGGGCACTTTACCAGAACAATTGGGCCGGGTGTGCACTTTACAGGAGGGCATGAATACATCGCCGCTACTGCTGATTTGCATACGCTCACGCAAACGATTGGCCCCCTTGATAATGATGAACCATTCAAAATTCAGGAAAATGATCCCAATTACCGGATCGTGAAGGATCGCGCCAACCTTACCAGTGCCATCACACGCGATGGGATTACTGTTTGCGCAGCCATCACAATAAATTTCCGCGTCAAGTCTATTCCGGGCGAAGGTGGCACACGCTTCGGTTTCAATATAAGACATGCCGAAGCCGCTATTCGGGAAAGCATTGTTCGCGATATAAAGCTTGAACAGCCGGTCTGGAACCCCCTGCCTGGAAAGATGGCAGTGGATTTGTGGCGGGAGTACCTTGCCAAATTCCGGTTGGATGAATTGTTTGAAATTGATGAAAACCGTCTGGATGCCACGATCTCTTTGATCGCCGAAATGATTAAAAAACGCCTGACCAGAGTCCGGGTGGAAATGTTGGATGAGTACGGACATGTTGTGCTGGAAAACAAAAAAAGCGAAGATAATTACCGGCAGCTTCTCAAGGAAAGGAAAATCGAAGCAGCCGAAAGCTTGCTCAAAAAAGTTGAGAGCACTGAATTTATCAAACTCTCAGAAATGGGACTGGAGGTCAAAAGTATTAACATCAGGAAGCTGTTCTTTATGCCGGATGTTGAAGAACAATTGATTGGCCAGTGGAAAAATGATTGGCTAAAAAATGCCCAAAAAGAACGCGAGCAGGTGGAAATCGACCGGAAATTATGGGAAACCACTGGCAAGCAGGCTGGTCTGAAAGATTTTGCCTTCAACGCCAGCCGTGAAATATCGCAGAAAACTACAGAAACCCCTGCCCAGGCGCTTAAGCTGTTAGTACACGCCACCTCGCGCGGAGCCCAGAAGAATCCCATCTTGTTGAAAAATCTAAATAACGAATTGCACGACCTTTCCGAAATTTATAGCTGGCTGCGAAAAATGGAAGGGCCAACGCAATGAAAAAACAATTTGCCGGCCGGCCGGCTTCAAACCCCAGTTACAAAGACCCTGGCAAAGTGTCGCCGAGCTTGTGGGTACGTTCCATGGTAAATGCTCTGGACAGGGCTGCAAACTCAATCTTTGCCTTGAACCATGAAGCCGCCCTGCTGCGCCAGAGTTTGGTGACAGTTGGTTTAATCATCATCTGGTTGACGCTTTCCTATCTGTATCTTTCCACAGATGTGTACTCCAACCTGATGAGCGATTGGCAGGCTGCTTTCAGGAATGGTGATTCGCAGACAGTCTTGATCACAGGCTTTAAAATCATCTTTACAGTTTTTTTTAATTTTGTGGTGGTTCGTCACATCCTTGCGTTATATATTCCTTATTGGCTGATGGAAAAGGTAGCCGCGATTTACCTGTCCGATATCTTTGAAAAAGATGAAAAAGTTGCGCTAAAGTTCATCCAGCAGGCCACTTTTGGCGGCTTCTACCATACCATCCACATCCGCGCTGGCAAAATAGCCGGGGAAGATGAAGAATCCCCCATTGTTCAGATCGGCGGCCCTGGGTATGTAATCGCCGAGCTGGACAGCGCGGTCGTTTTTGAAAAGCCAGACGGCACAACCCGGGTTATCGGCCCAACTCAAAAGGAAAGGCGCGGTAAGGTTCTCATTCAGGGCTTTGAACGCATTCGCCAGGGTGTTGATCTGCGGGATGTCGTTGAAAAGGTGGATATCACAACCCGCTCGCGTGATGGCATCCCGGTCACGGCCAGAGATGTTCAGTACCGGTACAGTGTTTACCGCGGACCGCAACCGGTCAAGTCGCCGCAGTCGCCTTATCCTTTTGATGAGAACGCGGTTCTCAGCCTGGTTTATGGAGCCACACGGCCGGTAAAACAGGACACCGAACTTGGGGGTACTTTCCGCGAATCGCCAACTCGAAAACCCGATTGGCTTGAGCCCCTGCCGGGGAAAATTGCCGGGCAAATCATTGGCGAAATGAGTGCTTTTATTAACAAGCGCAGTTTAAGTGATTTCCTGGTTGGCCTGGGAAAGCCTGAAGACGAAATCTTTGAGGAGCGCAGGAAGGAAACAACTGAACGCATTCGCGCCATGTCTGGTCAGGCAGCTGATACTGAACTGATGGGTACTTTCCATGATCAAGATTCGCCGGATGAGAAAAATTCCGGCCTTGACGGAAGCTCAAACAACACTGAACGATTTGCTAAGCAACTCCGTGAGCCAGTGGAACCTTCCAGCGCAGCCATGGAGTTTGTGCCGCGCGAGATGTTAACGAAAATGTTTTATGATAGTTTCCAGGCAAAAGCTTCGCAGAGAGGTACTCAGCTTAACTGGATTGGTGTTGGCACCTGGGATACATCCACTTCTAAAACCATATTGAAAGATCATCGCGAAGCCTGGAGGCTCAGTCGTGAAAATTTCGCTCGCAGCAACCCGGCCGAATTGCAGCGTCTGTATGATAGCGCCTGGCGTCAGGAGTATATCCGGCTGATCGAAGAAGTTCCCATTCGCAAACTCAACACTGAACTTCAGAATGTAGATCCAGATCAACAAATCAAAAGTGTGTTAAAAGAATACCTCATCATGTTTGAAAGAGCCCGCGACCTGTATAATCCGAATAGTGTCCCCGTTGAAATTTCCAAAGCAATAACAGAAATTGAGCACTGGCTATACTCTGAACACCGCGGATTTGAGCAATAAAATTGAGGAATATATGAGCAGCCTGAGCGAAAAGTCTGACCTTGTGTTAGTGATCGGAGCATCCTGCCTGGATGTAATTGCGCGGTTACAGGGCGATATTCAGATCGCAACCTCCAGTCCCGCCCTGATCCGCACTTCATTCGGGGGCGTGGCCCGAAATGTAGCCGAGAATCTGGCCCGTTTGGGGCAGCCCGTTAGCTTGCTTTCTGTGATCGGAAAAGATCGCATTGGCGAGGATGTGCTGGCCCATACTCGTAACGCGGGGGTGGATGTTTCAGAAGTGTACGCTACTGATAATTATCCAACAGGTTTTTACATGGGGGTGCTCAATGAACAGGGCAGTCGCCAATTTGCTTTTGATGACATGCGCGTTATGGAAGAACTCACGGATGCGTACCTGGTCTACAACGAAGACCTTTTTGAGAAGGCGGGTCTGGTTTTTGTAGATGCTAACTTGCCCAAAAAAGCGCTGAGAAAAGTTTTTACATTGGCGCGCAAATACAAGGTCCCAATTTGTGCTGACCCGGCTTCGGCCAGCCTTGCGCCCCGGCTTACACCATTTTTATCTCAGATCAGGCTGCTTGTTCCAAATAGCCTGGAGGCTGGCGTTATGACAGGCCATCCGTTTGAGGCCAGTAATCAGGAAGCCGCACTGGATGCTGCGCGATTACTGGTGAATAAAGGTGTGGAAATCGCCTTTGTTACCCTGGCTGAGTATGGATTATGTTATGCTACTTCTGAAACAAACGGCCATATCCCCGCTATTCGTACAAGCGTGGTTGATCCAACTGGCGCGGGTGACGCCCTATCGGCGGCAGTCATCCATGCGCTTATGAATGATATCGAAATCGATGATGCCGCCAGGCTGGGTGTCTCGGCTGCCACCATCGTCCTGCGCTATTCCGGGACGGTTTACCCGGAGCTCTCGCTTCAGAAACTTTACGATGAGTTGGCAGTTTGACCAGCTTAGCTCTCAATAAATCTGGTTTGATAAAACCGAATGGAGTCTATTGTGACTGAACCATCAAAATTGATTAATATTTCTCTCGAAATCTTGCGCGCACAGCAAAAGGGCGTTCCCATTGTGGCGTTGGAATCGACTGTGATCACTCACGGGCTGCCCCGTCCGCAAAACCTGATCCTGGCCCAGGATATGGAACAGATCATCCGGGATGAAAATGCTACCCCGGCCACGATCGCGGTCATGGATGGCAAGATCCAGGCCGGAATGACTTCCACCCAGCTTGAAAGGCTGGCGAACTCGGATGATGCAGTCAAGGTCAGCCTGCGAGATTTTGCCACTTCGGTGACGTCAGGCAGGCCTGGCGGCACAACAGTAGCCGGGACGATGTTTATTGCCCACCAGATTGGTATCAACGTTTTTGCCACGGGTGGGATCGGCGGCGTCCATAAAGAGGCGCACATGGATATCTCCACCGATCTGCAAGCCCTGTCTTCCATTCCCATCCTGGTGGTATGCGCGGGCGCCAAATCCATTCTCAACCTGCCTGCCACGCTTGAATACCTGGAAACCATGGGCGTACCGGTGATAGGATATCGCACCGATAAATTCCCAGAATTTTATTCTGCTGGAAAAGATCTTCCGGTAAGCGTGCGGTTTGACACACCTGAAGAGGTTGTTAAATTTGCCAGAACGCATTGGGAACTTGGGCTGAAATCTGCGGTACTGGTCTGCCAGCCTCTGCCAGCAAACCTGGCCATCAGCGCTGAGGAGATAGCTCCTTATTTGGAACAGGCCTCTGATGAAGTGATCAAATTGCAAAAGGATCATAAAATTACCGGCCAGCAGGTAACACCCTATGAGCTTTTGCGGGTTAGTGAGTTAACCCAGGGTAAATCTCTGGCAGCCAATCTGGAATTGTTGAAGAATAACGCGCGGCTGGCGGCGCAGTTTGCGCAGGTCCTGTCCGGGTTTAAATCCCGCCAAAAAGCGCTCTAAGGGACAGGGGTGCTGCCAAAAAATACAGACCGCCCAAAGGGCGGTCTGTATTTTTGTTGATCAGGGTTTGGGTGTTTGACTTGGCCAGGGGGTATCCGTGGGCGGATGAGTAATCGTGGGCGCCAGAGTCGCGGTCGGCACGGCCGTCCATGAGGGTGTGACGGTCAGTGTTGGGATCGGGGGCCTGGTCAGGGTGGCGGTTGGCCATGGCATTCGGGTAAGTGTGGCAGTGATGGTAGCTGTTGGCGGGTGGGTGGGTGTAGATGTATTGACTGCCCCCTCAACCACAAAATCACCCACTGTTTTCCAATCAGTGCCGATGAAAATTTGTATTTCATAGTTACCGGGCTGCCACTGGTCTGGGGAAGCATCTCGTTCAACATAGCCGTAGCCGCCGGTCGTATCTGTCCAGGGATTGGTTTCGTAATAAATTAATTTTCCATCACGGTACCAGAGTACGCTCCATTGAGCACCTGCGACCATTTTGTCAAAACTATAGAGCGCTACAATTCGTTGGAGGGGATTCGAAAAAACAGTACCTTCCCCGATTGGCTTGTATGTTTTCAAATCTATCCCGCGCGCAAAGGTCAGATCGCTGAACACTGATTTTGGGTTGGGCGTCACAGAACTGGTAAATTGTGTTGCGATTTCATTAGGGATGAAAGGCGTGCTTGTCTGCGTAGGAGTATCCGACACAGACGGCGTATTTGTAATTGTCGGTGTCAGGGTAATGGTGGGCGTCAGCGTAATGGTGGGGGATAGCGTGATCGTTGGAATCAGGCTGGGCGTGGGAGACGGTTCATAAATCGAATAGACCAGGGGTTCGCCAAAACGGCTGAGAAAAAAAACCAGTACAGCCAATCCCAGAGCCGCTCCAATCATCCGCCAGCCGTAAGAAACACGCTGCTGGCGCAAACGGAAATAGAGCAGTTTGCGACCGCTGCGCAGGGATTGAACACCAATTCCCAGGCTGACAATCATGCCGAGAGATGCAAGCAATATAGCTGTATTGATGCCCGACTTGATATCCATATAAAAATTATAACGCACTACACAAACCAGAACGGGCAATCTGGGCCGGGCATATTGCAGAATCATGTTCTATTAGGGATAATGGGGGATATGGAAAAACTTGTATTCTTGAAATTGGGTGGTTCGTTAATCACAGACAAAACCCAGGCCTATACTCCACGGCTGGGAATATTGGATGATCTGGCCCGGCAAATCGCGGCTGCGCTTCGGGATGCCCCAGGGCTGTCATTGGTTGTGGGTCACGGTTCGGGCTCTTTTGGACACACTGCCGCCAAAGAATACCACACCCGCGATGGCCTGCGCGGATGGTCTGCCTCCGCTGACCAGTTCATACCTCCTGAAGAGGCCCGCTACTGGCGGGGGTTCAGCCAGGTCTGGTTCCAGGCCTCGGCCCTGAACCGGCTGGTGATGGAAGCCCTGCAAAAAGCCGATATCCCCTGTCTGGCATTGGCGCCGGTTTCAGCCGTGACAGCTCGCGATGGGCAAGTCAGCGGCTGGGATATAGCGCCCCTGAAAGCCGCTTTGGCTGCCCGGATGGTGCCGGTAGTCTATGGAGATGTGAGCTTTGATGAAGCGCGCGGCGGCACGATTTTGTCCACAGAAGACCTTTTTGAATACCTTGCGCGGCAGTTGAAACCAGGACGGATTTTACTGGCGGGCCTGGAAGCTGCGGTCTGGGCGGATTACCCCGAGCGCAAACAACCCATTGAAAAGATCACCCCAGCCAGCTTTGAGAAAATAAAATCCCACGTCGGGGCCTCGCATGGCGCGGATGTGACCGGCGGCATGGAATCAAAAGTACGCCAGATGCTGGCGCTGGCGTCGGAAATTCCGGGGCTGAGTGTTCAAATTTTTTCGGGCGAGCCGGGTGGGAATATCAAACGCTCACTGGCTGGAGAAAACCTGGGGACCATCCTGTCAACCGATTGACGGGATGGTGTCCAGGTTCTCGCGCGGGAATTGTGCCAAATTTACGCGGGGGTCATATTGGTATGAGCAGAATCATGACAAACCAGTGACGTTAATTCTATTGCCAAGTTTGTGAAAAAAATCCATAATTAAACTCGAATCTTACCCATCAACTATATGGAGATGCTATGGCTAGAAAATTCACTCCCACCCCTATTAAATTGCTGAACCCTGTACCCACCGATATCGATATCGCCCAGGCAGGCACCCTGAAGCCCATTATGCAAGTCGCAGAAGAACTTGGGCTTCTGGAAAACGAATTGGAACTGTACGGCCCCTACAAGGCCAAAATCAAACTCGAAACCTATGAGCGGCTTAAAGACCGCCCGAATGGCAAATATATCGATGTGACTGCCATTACCCCTACCCCGTTAGGTGAAGGGAAAACTACCACTACCGTGGGCCTTTCGCAGGCGCTCGGAGCGCATCTGGGCAAAAGTGTTATGACCGTCATTCGCCAGCCTTCGCAGGGCCCGACCTTCGGTATTAAGGGCGGCGCGGCTGGTGGCGGTTACAGCCAGGTCATCCCAATGGAAGATTTCAACCTGCACCTGACCGGTGATATCCACGCCATCACAGCCGCCCATAACCTGTGCGCCGCCGCGTTGGATGCCCGCATGATGCACGAACAACTGACCCCCGATGACGGCAAACTGTTCGATGCGCTCTGCCCGCCCGACAAAAAGGGTGTTCGCAAATTCGCGCCGACCATGCTGCGCCGCTTGAAGAAACTCGGCATTGCCAAGACCGATCCGAATGAAATGACCCCCGAAGAACGCTCGCGCTTTGCGCGGCTCGATATCGACCCGGCCAATGTCACCTGGCGGCGCGTGGTAGATGTGAATGACCGCTTCCTGCGCGAAATTCAGGTTGGCCTCGGCAAAGAAGAAGCCGGGTTTGAACATCGCTCGGGTTACGATATTACCGTTGCCAGCGAGATCATGGCCATTCTGGCACTGACCACTGATCTGAAAGATATGCGCGAGCGGCTCGGCGCGATGGTGGTTGCCACCAATCGCAAGGGCGAAGCTGTTACGGCTGAAGATCTGGGCGTTTCGGGCGCGCTGACCGTCCTGATGAAAGATGCCATCAAGCCCAACCTGATGCAGACCCTGGAAGGCACGCCTGCCATCGTCCATGCTGGCCCCTTTGCCAATATTGCTCACGGCCAATCCTCGATCATCGCCGATAAAATCGCTTTGAAGCTGGTCGATTATGTTGTGACCGAATCCGGCTTTGGTGCTGATATCGGTATGGAAAAGTTCTTCGACATCAAGTGCCGCTACTCCGGGCTGATCCCGCAGGTGGTGGTACTGGTTGCCACAGTCCGCGCGCTCAAGATGCACGGCGGCGGCCCGAAGGTGGTGGCTGGCAAACCCCTGGCCTCTGAATACACCGAGGAGAACCTCGAACTGCTCAAGAAGGGTCTGCCGAACATGGTCCAGCACATTGAGAACGCGCTCAAATACGGCGTGAATGTGGTGGTAGCCGTCAATTCGTTCGCGAATGACACCGAAGCCGAAGTGGAAATGGTCCGCAAGGCCGCCATCGAAGCGGGTGCCCTGGATGCGGTTGTGGCGCGCCATTGGATGGAAGGCGGCAAGGGTGCGATTGCATTGGCCGAAGCGGTTGTGAAAGCCTGCGAGCAACCCACCGACTTTAAATTCCTTTATCCGGTGGATCAGGATATTAAGACCAAGATCGAAACGATCTGCCGCGAAATTTACCGCGCGGACGGCGTGGATTACTCACCCGAAGCCGAGCGCAAGATTGAGCTGTACACCAAGCTTGGTTTTGACAAGCTGCCGTTGTGCATGGCCAAGACTCACCTTTCCTTCACAACAGACGCAGCCTTGAAGGGCGCGCCGCGCGGCTTCCGCGTTTTCATCAGCGACATTCGCGCTTCGGTTGGCGCCGGGTTCCTGTATCCGTTGCTGGGTACGATGCGCACCATGCCTGGTCTGCCCACCCGCCCGGTGTTCTTTGATGTTGATCTCGATCTCGAAACCGGCAAGGTGGTTGGTCTGTTCTAAAGCGGTTCAATGCTATGCCGAATAAATTCGGCGCTGCAATGTACTGAATAAATTTGGCACTACAATAACAAAAAGGCCGGGAAATTTCCCGGCCTTTTTTGTTTTCACCTTGAGATTTTTTGAATGAGATGTAAAATAGGGGGCATGAAAATTCAAAGCCTGACCATTACCAGCGCCCGGGAACAACTTCAGACTGGCACATTGAGCGCAGTTCAATTGCGCGAGGCCTGTTTCCTCGCGATTAAACAACTCAATCCGGTTATCAATGCCTTTATCACAGTTCTTGATGAGGGTCAAAATTCTGTTTCAGGCTTAAAAGATTCTGCGCTGGCGGGGATTCCCATCGCAGTTAAGGATCTTTACCAGACGGCGGGGGTGCTTACCACCGCCGGCACCACTTTTTTTCAGGATTTCATCCCTGATCAGGACGCGGTTGTGGTGGAACGGTTAAAATCTGCGGGGGCGCTGATCACCGGTAAAACCAATACGCATGAGATTGCCCTGGGTGTGACGGGTGTCAACCCGCATTATGGCACGGTACATAACCCCTGGGATTTGAAGCGCATCACTGGCGGTTCATCCAGTGGCAGCGCCGCCGCTGTAGCGGCCGGGATGAGTCTGGCGGCCCTGGGGACTGACACGGGCGGGAGCATCCGCATCCCGGCCAGCCTGTGCGGTGTAGTAGGGTTAAAGCCGACGTATGGGCGCATTTCACTGCGCGGGATTTTCCCGCTTTCCTGGAATCTGGATCATCCGGGCCCGCTCACTAAATCTGTTGAAGATGCTGCCTTGTTGCTGCAGGTGTTGGCGGGTTATGATGAACTTGACCCGGTCTCTGTGAATATGCCGGTGGATAATTATCTTTCTGAGATTCACGCGGGGGTGGCTGGCTGGCGGGTGGCGGTGCTAACCGGAAGTTACGCCTGGGAAGCAGACCCGGAAGTATCGGAGGCTGTTCGCAAGGCGGCCCAGGTGTTTGAAGGACTTGGCGCAAGTGTTCAACCAGTTGAATTGAACTTTTTGCGCGAGGCGGCCCTGGCCAACAGTTTGATGACTCAGGCGGATGGCGCTGCTTTTCACCATGAGCGCTTGCAGGAGCATCCGCTGGGATTTGGGGAGGATGTAAGGCTGCGCCTGCAGACCGGTGCATCTTTCAGCTCAACGGATTATTCATTGGCGCGCCATACTCAGACTGAAACTCGCCGCCGTATGGAGTTTTTCTTTCGGGATTTTGATGTTTTGCTGCTGCCTGCCACTCCCATCCCGGCACCTTTGATCGAAGGGAATGATGCTCTTGAACAGGCGCGCCGTTTGACGCGTTTCACCGCGCCTTTCAACTTGACAGGTCTGCCAGCCATTTCTATTCCCTGTGGTGTTTCGAGTTTGGGTTTGCCGCTTGGGATGCAGATTGTCAGCGCGGCCTGGTCTGAGAAAAAACTGTTACGGGCGGCGCAGGCTTTTGAGCAGGCCACTGAATGGCATACCCGAACGCCGCAGCTTTGAGATAAGTGTCCTGGCGCGCTTTGTGTTTTGTATTTGTAACTGCTCACAGGTTGGAAATCCCTGGCCGTGGTGCTCGAAAAAAGTTGTCACTAAAAAAACGGCTGTTACCCTTTATTCGCTGGCCGGTTGTTTTCAACGATCAACTTTAACAATTGCCCGATAAAATCTGGTAAGTTACCCCCCAGGGAGAGGAAAAAGGCCCTGTCGCTATCCTCCACCACCCGAACCGCCTGCCGGGCCAGTGCAAAGCCCCTCTCTGTGACTGCCAGAGACCTGGCGCGCGTGTCGGTAGGATGCGGATTCCTGAGGATCAGCCCCTTCTCCTCCAATGTTCGCAGCACATTGGAGGTCATCATCACATCCATTTTGGCGTGATGGGCCAGCTCAACCTGTGTAATGGGCGCTGTTTCGTTGACCAGCCAGGTAAGCGAGGCCAGCAGAACAAACTGGGCATGGGTCAGGTCGAATTGTTTCAGCCCGGCATTAATCTGCCTTTGCCACAGGGTGGAGACCTGCCAGAATAAAAAACCCGGGCTGTCATTGGCACTTTCCACTTGAAAAACTTCAACTCTTTCGGTCATTTACTTTCCTTTTTCAATTGCCATTTGGCTCGCGATTAAATCAAAATCCGTCTTGGGGATTTCAAAAAAGCCAAAACGAAAATGATAGCCCCAACTTTGTTTGTTCTCAATAAAGGTCAGGGCGGGAATCAGCTCCTGGATGGGCGCATCCTGACACTCGAAATATTTTACATCACGGCGGTAAGGGATGAACCCGCCGCCCATGTCAAACTGGTAGACTTCGTTTCCCGTCACCTGGCCGATGGCGGTAAAGGCCTGCAACTTCTCGCTGCCTTCGAATTCAACTTTTGGCGAATAATACAGAATGCCATCGCCAACCTGCATGCGTTTGAGCGGCGCAGCTTTTCCGTGGTTAGCCTGGGCGATACCGAACCGCACACCATTCTGGACATGATTTTTAGAGGCAACGATCACCCAATAACGCGTCTCATTCATTTTAACTCCTTTGCCACACGTACAAGGTTCCCGATGGTTTCAGGTAAGTCCCTGGCGGTGTCCTTTCCGATCACCTGCGCAAAGAAGAAGCTCAACGGGCCTGAAATGGTCACACGGTGGGTGACATGCAGCCCATCCTGTTCTGCTTGCAGCTCATGTACAAATTCCATTTTTGCCAGCGGCAGGGCTGTGCTGTCTGCAAAGCGTTTTAAGGGTTGGCAGTCCGTGATGACAGCTTTTGCTTCAGGTCCGCCCACGGGTTTGAGCGTGTAAGTCGTCCCTGCTTTGAACTCGCCATCCAGACGGCACCATTCCACGCCTTTATCCCATTTTGGCCAGTTTTCCACATCCTGCCAGGCTTTCCAGACCGATTCTGCCGAAGCATT
>CAIWAX010000344.1 GCA_903910795.1 uncultured Anaerolineae bacterium | reverse complement strand
CTTAAAGACTTCGGATGTCTTTGTTAGGCGGGATTGATTGGCGATGTTCAGGCGCCGAATTCAGGGGAATGGGCAAGGGATGCGGCGTCGCAAGCCTACCAACAAATTACGCCACTGAACGATGTCCAAAGATAAACCCTGACGCTATGTGAATTGCCTGCTGATCTATATGAATTGCTGTCGGCCAATCTTCAAAACCCATATCCAAAATGGCCGAACCGCAAGGTACAGGTTCTGAGAAATTGGTTGCAAATCTCGCCGGGAATTGGGGAAAATAATGCTAAACTTATGCTAATTTAATCAAAGTTTACACCCTGTTTTGGCGAAAATGGTGGCAAGCTTTTTTGACATGGGAACTAAGAACACATAATTCCTTACTTACCATACTGTTTCGCAATTAACTTCGCTCGCCAGCCCCATTAAAGCAAAACCTATGCCTGTCTACCAACCTGGTGATACCCTCCTGAACGAATATCGCATCGAAGCCCTGCTCGGCTCGGGTAGTTTTGGTGAGGTATACCTGGTTACCAATCTCGGGCTAAATGTCCGGCGGGCAGTTAAGGTGTTGCGCAAAGATATGGCCGGTCTGAGCACTGCGGAATTCGATTCTGGGCGTAAACGTTTTTGGCTCGAGGCTCAACTGGGAGCCATGCTCAACACCCCGATCACGAACCCTTATCTACTACAGGTTCACCGCTTTGAAAACCGCGAAGGCGTGTTACTGTTGGAGATGGAATACGCCTCAGGCGGCAGCTTGCTTGAAAAACTCAACGGCTATCGCGCCCAGGGTGAGGGGATGCCTGTAACCGAAGCCCTGCAAGTAACCTGGGAAGTTGCCATGGGGCTGGCGGCCCTACATCGGGCCGATATCGTCCATCGTGATGTCAAACCTGCTAACATTCTGTTCGACTCCCATGCCCACGCCCGCCTGGCGGATTTTGGTATCGCTCAGACCATGGATGATTTCACCCTGCGTACCCAGCTCGGCAGCCTGGCACAACCACATCCAGGCACCGGCCCTTACATGAGCCCCGAGCAGGACAGCACGCGGGCCGCCCTGCAGCCGCCTTCTGATATTTACTCATTGGGCGTGGTGCTTTTCGAAATGCTGACCAAGCGCAATTACGCCCTCCAACCACCAGGCACACGCCCTTCCACACTGCGCGCGGATCTTTCACCACTGGTGGACGATCTACTTTCTGAGATGCTCAACCCTGTGCCAGGGAAGCGCCCATGGAACGGGGCCGTGACCGCCGGGTTAATTACCGAAATCCTGCAAGGCCCTTCGGGCGTAACCGCGCATCCGGTACCACAATTCGCGACTTACAGCTCTGCCCCTGCTCTTCCAGCAGCCGGGGGAGGAACTTATGACAGCATGGGGGTACCGGTTTGGCCACAAACCGGTTACACCCCTGTCCGGAAATCCTTTTGGATAAAATATGCACCCTACCTACTGGGGATCATGATCCTTTGTCTGGCCGCTACAGGATTTCTGGGCTTGGCCGTTTGGTGGGGTTCGCAACGGATCGCGACCTCCACCAGAGCCGTGAATTCTCCCACTCAACAGCTAAAATCTCTTCCAGCAGCCGCCACCCTCAGCCCGCAACCAACCGTGCCAACCCTGTCAGAAGTAGTTCCCAACCCGAAGTTGGGCTCGAGCGTTGCGCGCTCCAAGGATGGCATGATCATGGTCTACGTGCCATCCGGGTCTTTCCAGATGGGCAGCGTGAATGGCGCTCCCGATGAGCGACCAGTTCATTTGGTAAATCTGGATGCTTTCTGGATCGACCGTACAGATGTGACCAAAGCCATGTTTGCTCGATTTGTCGCTGATCAGGGCTACAAAACCGATGCGGAAAAGATTGGCAAGAGCTTTGTTTACGATCCCACTCAAGGCAACTGGGCGCCTTCTAGCGGGGCAGACTGGCAACACCCTCAGGGGCCGGGCAATGACCTTACCGGACTGGATGATCATCCCGTGGTACAGGTTTCGTGGAATGACGCCCAGGCTTACTGTGCCTGGGCTGGGGCACGGCTGCCTACGGAAGCTGAATGGGAAAAAACTGCACGCGGCATTGATAACCGGATCTACCCCTGGGGCAATCAGCCGCCCGATGGCAGCCTGGCCAACTTCGCTGACGCCAGCCTGGTTGGGGCCAAATGGGCAGACAAGAATATCAATGACGGTTATGAATTCACCTCACCAGTTGGGCATTACCCGCAAAACATCAGCCCGTATGGGGCGATGGATATGGCCGGGAACGCCTGGCAGTGGACGCAGGATTGGTATAGCGATAGTTATTATAATAATTCTCCGTCCAGTAACCCCACCGGACCGGCAGCCGGCGCTCACCGGGTACTGCGTGGAGGTTCATGGTATTACAGCGCGGAATACCTGCGTTCCTCGACCCGCCTGAATGATGACCCGACGGTAGCCGTTGGACTGTATGGCTTTCGCTGCGCGTATAATTAGTGTCATAGTGACCTTCTTTTATCAGGGTGTCGTTTAAAGAGCCTGCCAGGGTTGGAATGGATATATCTTTCTTTTAAAAAATTACCAGATGTGATTCTTTCAGGGTGAGGTTGAAAATGCAGACAAAATTACACAAGCTCCTCTCCACTTTGCTCGGTCTGACCATGGTTTTGGCTTCCTGCAACTTTCCAGTCGCAAACCAGGCCGAATCTCTCCTTTTTCCCGCCGGCAGCTTGGCGGTCTCAGCATTCATCATAGCCAGTAAAGGTGGAACCCTGACCTTGCCCAATGGGGCGCGAGTGATGATCCCGGCTGGCGCCCTGCCAGAGGATGTCACTGTCACTTTCTCGGCTACTGAAACCGGCGTTCCTGTCTCCACCGTCTTTGATGGACAAATTAGCGTTGGATTAACCTATCTACTTGACCTGGGTGGTAAGATACTCAAATCTGCGATCACGATCGAGCTTCCTTATGATCTGAAGAAATTGCCGCCGAAATCCAATCCTGTGGATGTTGGCGTCTCAAAAATTGACCCTCAAACTGGGGAATTGAGCCAGATAGAGGGATGTGTTAATAAACAAAATCCCGATCCCATTGTCATTTGCGGAATTAAAGTTGACGGCCATTTTGGCCCAAGCATTCTAGATTGGCCGCAGTGGCCCGAGGCCCTCAATAATTTGCTTGTAATTGCCAAAAAAGAAGCTGGTAAAGCCTTCACGGCGATGCAGGATCAATGCAAGCAGCAGGATAAGAACATTCTGGTTGTACAGCGCGATGGCGAAACCTTGTTAATGGGATGTATCGACCAAAGCGATCCCATCAATCCTGTTCTGCGGTTGGTTAACCCAAGCAAGCTCACTTATCGAATCAATTTTCCACCCGGGTTGGAAGGATACCCGGCTCCAAAGATGTTTTCGCCTGGAGAAGTACTGAGTTTTTCCGCCAAACAGCAGGATCTGAAACCGTTAACGGTTACTTTCACCTTTGACAAGGCGGCTGTCAATTCCAGCGTGGCTGGTCTATTGTTCTCGATCCTACCCGACGTCTCCAAATTGGACAATCCGGATTCGATCGCCCAATTTGGCGTGATCACCGCCTGCGTTGCGGATATTTTGCAATCCCGGCCAGAATTTTCTAACCTGGGTATTGCTTTAATCGCCAATCAGGATAAATCCGCAGCCGTGGATACCCTCGTTAGTACCCTCCAGAGCACGGATAGCATCTCAACACTTATCGCAGCAGCAAAGCAATGTGGTTACACTCCAGCTACAAGCTGGGATGTGGAAGGCATCAAGTATCTGGCCTCCCGGCCGGACATCCTTACGAAGGTTGTAGATTTTTATGCAGCCGGTCTACCCGGCGCCACTAGCGGCGCAGTCGATTTCACGGCACCCCAGCCACCGACAGCGACGACCACGGCGCCGATTCCAGGCACCCCTACGCCGACTGCCACGATCACCCCCACCGCTTCAGCTACCATGACCGAAGCTCCTGCGCCGGTCTCCAAGCTGCGAGGTAACGTGCTTGAGCACCTGGCCTGCCGCTATGGCCCTGATAATCCGTACCTGTATAAATACGGTATCCTGCCCGGCACAGTGATGGAGGCGATCGGGCGCGATGCCGATGGCGATTGGCTGCAAGTGCAGGCCATTGGCGGACACAATCCCTGCTGGCTGAAAGCCAGCCAAATGAAGGTCAGCGGCGATGTCATGGCTTTGCCAGATACTTATCCGTATACCAATGGGTTGCCTATTTCGCCATTCTTTGAACGCGTCGCCATCGTGAGTGTCTCCGGCGGTACCAGCGGGACGGTGAACGTGGAATGGAACCCGCACAAAATCCGGGCTGATATCAACTCGGGCGAGGGCATCGAGTATGTCATCGAGGTCTGGACATGTGTGAATGGCAAGCCGGCTTTTTACGCCGTTGGTTTCCCGATTGGCGCAACCAGTGGATCCTATCAAGTGGATGATAGTTGTGGAGTTCCAACTCATGTCGACATCATCGGCGAAGATAAGGAAGGTTTCTCCTTGCCTACAAACATCACCCACTAAAAAGGTAAAAATTCCCCCTTGAATTTGCCAACCAATTGCAGTATCTTTCAGACACAATCACTCCATTTTTTATTCAACACTCTGAGGGAACACGCATGCCTACACTCATCAAGAATGGCACTCTGATCACCGCATCCGAAACATTCCAGGCCGACATCCTGGTCGAAGGGCAACAGATCAAAGAGATTGGCAAGGATTTGACCCATCCCGGCGCGGCGCTGGTAGACGCGACGGGAAAATTCATCACACCCGGTGGAATCGACCCACACACGCACTTCGACCTGCCGATGGGCAATAACGCTTTTTCATCGGATGACCATTACACCGGTCATAAGGCCGCGGCCTTTGGTGGCACGACCACCGTCATGGATTTCGTGGTGCAGGAACCGGACGGTTTTCAACGCTCAGTGGATGTGTGGATGGAGAAGGCCCAAAAAGCGGCCGTTGACTATTCCTTCCACATGAACCTGACGCACATGGATGACACGATCGCGGCAGATATCCCGCACCTGCGCGAGATGGGCATCACCACACTCAAGGTTTTCACCGCTTACAACGGCCGCCTGCGCCTGGATGACAGCGGCATCTTTCGGGCCCTGCGCATTGCGCGTGAAAACGGCATGCTGGTCATGGCGCACTGCGAAAACGGCGACGTGATCGAAACCCTGATCCCGGAAGCCCTGGCGGCCGGCCACACCAGCCCCGAATGGCACGCCCTCACCCGCCCGGGCTGGGGCGCGGTCGAAGCCAGCCTGCGCATGTGCGCCATGTCGCAGCAGGCTGATACGCCGGTTTATATCGTTCACATGAACATGGGCGGGGAGGCGGACATGCTGAAATACGCCCGCGAGCGCGGCGTGAAAGCCATGGGCGAAACCTGCCCGCCCTACCTGTTCTTCACGGTGGATGACATGCGCCGGCCGGACGGCGCCAAGTGGGTCTGCTCGCCGCCTATGCGTTCAAAGGAAGACAACGCCCGCCTGTGGACAGCACTCAAGGAAGGCACATTGCAAACCATCGGCACCGACCACTGCCCGTTCTTCTTTGATGGCACAAAACCAATCATATATGAAGGCCAACCAGTCGCCATTCCTGGCAAGGAACTGGGCCGGGACAACTTTACCAAAATCCCCAACGGCTTGCCGGGCGTGGAAGACCGCCTGCCGGTGCTATGGACGACCGCGGTACGCAGCGGCAGGATCAGCGCCAACCAGTTTGTGGCACTCACCAGCACCAACCCGGCCAAAATCTTCGGGCTCTACCCTCGCAAAGGCGCACTGATTCCCGGCGCGGATGCGGACATCGTCATCTGGGATCCTGAAAAGAAGGTCAAACACGGCGTGGCGCGCTCACACCAACGCACTGATTACAACTTGTACGAAGGCTGGGAACTGACAGGCTATCCCGAAAAGGTTTTCCTGCGCGGCAAGCTGATTGTGGATGGCGAGCAGTGGCTGGGCAAATCCGGAGATGGACAGTTCCTGAAACGCAGCCAGGGCGAAATTCTTTAACAGCTTCGGGACAAACCTTACCATCAAAAAGCGGATGCGCCGTCTGGCGCATCCGCTTTTTGATGGTAAAAATTCAGACCGGCTTTTACAAACCGCGCTCGGCCAGCAGCGCCTTCAAGCGCGGATGACCGGCATACACGCCGCGGTAGCGCTCCGGCAGAATGGCCGCGATCTGGCACATGATCTCGTCGGTGTAGCGCTGCAAGGCCGCTTCCCGATCCGCCTTGGGAATGGGCGGCAGCGTGAACGGCAGACCAACCGTCAGGACGATCTTCGATTTGCGAAAATGCTTGATGTTGTTCAGCAAAACTTTATCCTCGGTGCCGGTAATGGCAACCGGTATAACCGGGAACCCGGAACGGGCCGCCAGAAAAGCCACGCCGGGTTTGCCTTCGATCAGGGCGCCAGTACGCGAGCGCGTGCCTTCCGGGGCTATGACCAGCGAGTTGCCAGTCTCCATCAGCCCGATCATCTTACGCATGGCTTTCAAGTCAGCATTGTAGCGATCGACAAACAGAAAGTTCAAATTTTTTCCCAAGAAGCGGATCCAACCAACCTTTTCCCATTTTTCGGCAACCGGGATGAACATGTCAAAACGGTCGAATTGGTAATGGAACAGAGCGATATCGATGATACCGATGTGATTGGTGGCGATCACAAAACCGCCGCTGGCCGGGACATTTTCAACGTCATTGACCGTGATATCGCCAATCAGGTTCAGGATATGAACAACCAGCCAGCGCACGAATTCACGCATGGGCCAACAACTCCTTCAAACGGGCATGATCGGCGTACACCCCGCGATACTTTTCGGGGAGCAGGACGGCAATCCGGCACATGATCTCCTCGGTACCGGCCTGCAGGGCCAATTCGTGTTGTTCGCTCTTTTTCAGGGGCGGGAGCATGAAGGCCGGACCGGCCCGAACAATGATATGCGAGCGCCGGAAATGTTTGAGGTTTTCTACGATCAGGCGATCTTCTGTACCGGTAATAGCCACCGGGACAATGGGCATACCTGCCTTGGCAGCAAAGAAAGCCGCGCCCTGGCGGCCTTCGAGCAAGGCTTCGGTCTTGGAGCGGGTGCCCTCCGGCGCGATCACAAACACACCGCCGTTCTTGAGTCGCTTCAATATCTGCCGGATGGCATGCAGGTCTGCGTCAAAACGGTTGATAAAAAAACCGCCAATGGCCAGGGTCAGTGGGCCATACATCCAGTGATCCTTGTATTTTTCCGCCACTGGCAGGATGACATCCTCGCGATCGATAGCATAATACAACATGGCCGGGTCCAGCCGCCCGAGGTGGTTGGATGTCAGCAGAAAACCGCCTTCCGGCGGCACGTTCTCATAGCCCCTGACTTCTACATGGGCGATGACATTGAGAATAAGTCGAATAAGAAAACGAAGAAGTTTCTTTGCCATGCGCCAATTTTACAACAAAACAGAACATGAGGTTGAATAATCGCGTGGCCGGGATCAAGTCATTAAAGCACCAACCGCCTTTTGGCGGTTGGTTTGCGGTTAATAAGAAATATGGAGCGCGTCCTGACAGGTGTTTTACCAGAGCCGTTCAGGTTTACCGTATTTTTCCAGGATATTGTTGAATATTCTTTCGTCATGGCTGGAGATAGTGATCACTTCACAGCCTGCGTTAAATGAAGCAGGATCGGATGCATCTGGATGGCTCCACTTCACAATCACCATAAAGGTGATGAAAGGACGATCCGAGACATCCGGGGTCAGATCAAGATGCAAATTATATTTCTTGTTGACGCTCAGGGCTTTCGGGGTGTCCATACGAATACCGCGCGGACAAATATCTGAAAGATACCCGATCGGTTCCGAATTGGAACCATCTATGACACGCATATAGTAACCGAATTCCCGGCGCGGGTTGCTGCGGCGTTCTTCTTCCATGGTTTATCCTCACAATTTGTTTCTATTATAGAATAAGAGCGCTGAGAATTCAAGACATTAAAAGGAACGCAGCAAAATAGGAATTGAACGCTTCGTCTCAAGCCAGGTCTGGTAAAATGTTACAGGGCGCTTAATGTTTGATAAGTTCTCAATTAACCTTGACTCAATTTCAAGTATTTGATATTATCGTTATCGATAACGGTAACGATAACAGTATGATTAGGCAATCGTTGAAGTTGGGTACGACCTATTTTCTTTCAGTCATTCCCGGTTTGTAGATGAGCCGGTAAAACACATATTCTTTCACCCCAAGTTCGAAAAGGAAAAGAAAAATGAAGAAAAGCTTTTTGCTCCTGGTTTCAATGCTTGTCGTTCTGTCTGTATTCATGAGCGCCTGCGCCCCCGCTGCCGCTCCCGCCGCGCCCGCTGCTGCTGCGACGACCGCCCCCGCTGCCCCCGCCGCTGGTGGCCAACTGGTTGGCATTTCCATGCCCACCAAGACCTCCACCCGCTGGATCTCCGATGGCAACAGCATGGTCAAATCCTTCGAAGCTCTGGGATATAAAACCGACCTGCAGTTCGCTGACAATGACATCAACAACCAGCTCGCCCAGATCGAAAACATGGTCACCAAGGGTGCCAAGGTTCTGGTCATCGCCGCCGTTGATGGTTCCACCATGTCCGACGTGCTCCAGAAGGCTCACGACTCCGGCGCTCTGGTTGTTTCCTATGACCGCCTGATCACCAAGACCGCCAATGTTGATTACTATGCAACCTTCGACAACTTCGGCGTGGGCGTTATCCAGGGTACCCAGATCATCGATGGCCTCGGTCTGAAAGATGGCAAGGGCCCCTTCAATATCGAACTGTTCGGCGGCTCCCCCGACGACACCAACGCTGGCTATTTCTACAATGGCGCCATGTCCGTTCTGCAGCCCTACATCGACAGCAAGAAACTGGTTGTCGTCTCCGGCCAGATGGGTATGGACAAAGTCGGTACCCTGCGCTGGCTCGCCGCCACCGCTCAGGCCCGCATGGACAACCTGCTGAGCGCCTTCTACACCAGCAAGCGTGTTGATGCCGTCCTGTCCCCCTACGATGGTCTTTCCATCGGTATCCTCTCCTCCCTCAAGGGCGTTGGTTACTGCACCGCCGCTCAGCCCTGCCCAGTTGTGACCGGCCAGGACTGCGAAGTTGCTTCCATCAAGTCGATCATCGCCAAGGAACAGAGCTACTCTGTCTTCAAGGACACTCGTCTTCTGGCCGCTCAGACCGCCAAGATGGTTGACCAGGCGCTCAAGGGCACCAAGGTCGATGTCAACAACACCACCACCTATAACAACGGCGTCAAGGTTGTTCCTTCCTACCTGCTGACCCCCGTTTCCGTGGACATCACCAACTACTCCAAGATCCTCGTCGATGGTGGCTACTACACCGCCGACCAGCTCAAGTAAGATCGTAACGTCAGGGTGTGTGAGGGCCTTACCTCCCTCACACACCCTTTTTTTTGAAAAACTTGCCACCAAACTGTCTGTATTAAAACATCAATAATAAGATAAAATTGTTAGGATTAACAAAAATTTAGCGTTGTAATTATTTTCGCTTTTTATTAAGGACGGAGCAATTATGGCTGATGTCATTTTGGAAATGCGCAACATTACCAAGACGTTTCCAGGTGTTAAAGCTCTCGACAACGTTAACTTTAGCGTCACGCAAGGCGAAATCCACTGCCTGGTTGGTGAAAACGGGGCAGGGAAATCCACTTTGATGAAAGTATTGAGCGGTGTTTATCCGCACGGTACTTACAGCGGGGAAATTTATTTTGAAGGCAAAGAATGTAAGTTTCAAGATATCACCGACTCTGAAGAGATCGGCCTGGTCATTATTCACCAGGAACTCGCACTTATCCCTTATCTTTCCATCGCGGAAAATATCTTCCTCGGCAACGAAACCGCCAAAAACGGCGTAATCAATTGGAACGAGGCCATTTCCCGCACCCGGGACCTGCTCAAAAAAGTGGGGCTCGATGAATCACCTAATACCCTGATCACAAACCTGGGCGTGGGCAAACAGCAGCTTGTTGAAATCGCCAAGGCCCTGGCCAAGAAAGTCCGCCTGCTGATCCTGGATGAACCCACTGCCAGCCTGAACGAAAGCGACAGTGACGCACTGCTTGAACTGCTCTTGCAGTTCAAAGAACATGGTATTTCCTCCATTTTAATTTCCCATAAGCTGAACGAAATCGAAAAAGTGGCAGATTCGATCACCATCCTGCGCGACGGCTCCACGATTGAAACCCTGGACAGCCGCAAGGGTCACGTTACCGAAGACCGCATCATCCGCGGCATGGTCGGCCGCGATATGACCCATCGTTTCCCGCCCCGGGATTCGAAAATCGGAGAAGTTGTTTTTGAAGTGCGCGATTGGAATGTGTACCACCCCATCCATGAAGGCCGCAAAGTCAGCAACAACGTAAATATCAAAGTACGCAAAGGTGAAGTGGTTGGCCTGGCCGGCTTGATGGGCGCCGGGCGTACGGAACTGGCCATGAGCATCTTTGGGCGCTCCTACGGCACCCGCATCAGCGGAACCGCCTATAAGAATGGCAAGGAAGTCGACCTAAGCAATATCGACAAGGCTATCGCCAACGGTGTGGCTTACGCCACCGAAGACCGCAAAGCGTACGGTCTGGTGCTAATTCAGGAAATCAAAGATAACATCACGCTTGCCAACCTGAAAGCTATCTCAGATTACGACGTTGTGATCAACGAGCCGAAGGAAATGTCGGTGACCAGCGGTTACCGTGAAAAGCTGAACATCAAATGTTCCAGTATTCGCCAGATGGCCCTCAACCTGTCTGGTGGGAACCAGCAAAAAGTCGTGTTGAGCAAGTGGTTGTTTGCCAGCCCGGATATCCTGATTTTGGATGAGCCGACGCGCGGTATTGATGTCGGCGCGAAATATGAAATTTATACGATTATCAACCGCCTGGCGAGCGAGGGCAAAGCGATCATTATGATCTCTTCTGAACTGCCCGAGATCCTGGGGGTGTGTGACCGTATTTATGTCATGCGCGATGGTAAGATTGTTGGCGAAATGCCCGCCAGCGATGCGACACAAGAATCTGTTATGAAATGCATTATGACACAACAACAAGAGGTAATGGCAGCATGAAGACCCTGTCTACGCTTTTCAAGAACAATATCCGGGAATACGGTATGTTGATCGCGCTGGTTGCGGTCATGCTTTTCTTCCAGGTTCAAACGGGCGGCATTTTGTTTAAGCCCGTCAACATCACCAACCTGGTATTGCAGAATAGCTACATCATCACCATGGCACTTGGCATGCTGCTGATCATCATCTCTGGTTGGATCGATCTGTCAGTAGGTTCTGTGGTAGCCGTGATTGGGGCTCTCGCGGGCGTGCTGATCGTCAGATACAATGTCGATTGGTTTGTGACCATCCTGATCTGCCTGGCGGTGGGTGCGGCGATCGGAGCCTTCCAGGGCTATTGGGTGGCCTATATAAAAATCCCAGCCTTCATCGTCACACTGGCAGGCATGTTGATTTTCCGCGGTCTGACGTTCATCCTCTTGCAGGGCGAGTCGGTCGGCCCCTTCCCGGTGGACTTCCAAAGGATCAGCTCCGGGTTTATCCCTGATTTCTTAAATGTATTCAACATACCCAATTTCCACCTGACCACCATGGTGATCGGTATCCTGCTTTCGATCGTGTTGATTTTCATGGATTTCCGTGGCCGGCAAAATCAAGATAAGTATGGTTTTGAAGTCACGCCTTTTTACTTCTTCGTTCTTAAAAACCTGATGATCACCGCGGCGGTACTGGGGTTGTGCTATCTGATGGCTTCCTACAAGGGCCTGCCCAATGTGCTGATCCTGCTGTTTGTGCTGATCTCCGGATACACCTTTATCACCAGCTCTTCGGTCATCGGCCGCCGCATCTATGCCATGGGTGGCAATGAAAAAGCCGCCAAACTCTCGGGCGTCAACACCTCGCGCCTGCTGTTTACCACCTTCGTCAACATGGGCCTGCTGGCAGCTCTGGCCGGCATCATTGTGGCAGCCCGCCTGAACAGCTCCACCCCCAATGCCGGTGACGGCATGGAACTGGACGTGATCGCGGCCTGCTTTATCGGCGGCGCTTCCGCCAGCGGCGGTGTTGGCAAGGTTATCGGCGCGGTAGTTGGCGCGTTCCTGGTTGGCGTGTTGAATAACGGCATGTCCATCATGGGCGTGGGCATCGACTGGCAAAAAGTGGTCAAGGGCCTCGTGCTGCTGGCCGCTGTGTTCTTCGATGTGTATAACAAGAACAAGAACTAATTTTGACGAACCAGACTTCCGGGTTTTTCCAACCGGAAGTCTTTTTTTACAGAAAACGACAAAAAAGAGCAACCCGGATGGGCCGCTCTTTTTTGTTCAATTTAGCTGGAGAGGGCAGGCTCAGAATTCGATACAGCCTTCCCTATGCTCATTACGGGGTGCTGTCGCGTACCACCAACTCAGTTTTTAAGACCAGGTCCTTGCCGGGATAGCGCGGATCGCTGCCATCGATCTGCGCCAGCAGCGTTTTGACAGTCAAAATGCCAAGCTCGCGCAGCGGGTTAGTGACGGTGGTCAGGCTGGGAGAATAATAGGCCGATTCCACCACGTTATCGAAACCGATCAGCGCCATTTCCTGCGGGATTTTAATGTTATGCGCATTCAGATAATGTAAAACGCCCAGCGCCATCTGATCATTGCTGACATACACCGCGTCCATGCCGGGATATTTCTGGTAAAGCTCGGCAAAAGCTGATTCACCACTGGCCGAAGACCAGGTGCCCTGAGTCCAGTGATTCTCAAACTCGTTATCACCTGCCGCTCTCACAACTTCTTCCCAGGCCTGCCTGCGCAGGCGGGCTTCAAACCAATCCAACGGGCCAGTGATCAACCCGATTTTTCGTTTGCCTAACGAGAGCAGATACTCAACCGCCCGGCGCACCCCACCGTAATTATCCACGCTGATGGTGGTGTAATTGGGGGTCGCCTGGCTTTTCATAAAGACAATCGGCGGGCAAAAGGCTGGAAGCTGCGCCTGCGCAATTTTAACATTTTCGTTCAGTTCCGTGGCTCCGAAAATGATACCTTCCACATGATGCGCGATCAGAGAATCGATCACCGGCGCGATATCCGGATCGTCAAAACGCGGCAGTTCCTTGAGAAGCAGGGAATAACCGGAAGACTCGCACTGTTCGGCGATGCCATTCAGGGTTTGCGAAACGCCCACATATTTCAACCCATCCACAATCACACCCAGGGTGTAACTGCGCTGCTGAACCAGGCTGCGCGCCAGCGCGCTGGGCTGGAAGCCCATTTCAGCAATGGCTTTTTCAACCGCTTCGCGGGTGTCTGGCGAGACATCCGGCCGTTTGTTCATAACACGCGAGACCGTCTGTGTGGAGACATTGCACATTCTGGCAATATCTTTAATGGTGACTTTCTGTAATTTTTGCATGATGATCGCGGTCCGCTTTAATGGATTTTACTCTTGTAAATTGATTATACCTTTGTTATAATAATTTGTGAACGATAACGGGAACGCTAACATACATTAAATTCCGGTTCTCCCCAGGATTTCAATGAAAACCACGATATGGGCATCCATAACGAAACGCTGCCTGCCGCCGGGACAGGGTGTTGCGTAATAATGAGTTGTGCAAATGCTGAACGCATAAAACGCTAAAAAATACGACTTCAAATCACGGGAGATGAACATGAACCAAATAGAAACCCAAAAAGCAATTGAAGCTGGAAAGACCGTGCTTGGTGTTGAATTCGGCTCAACTCGTATTAAAGCCGTGCTCATCGGCGAAGATCATCTCCCGATCGCCTCGGGCAGTCACGAGTGGGAAAACCTGCACGAAAACGGCATGTGGACGTATCACATGCCAGATGTTTGGGAGGGGCTGCAGGATAGTTATCGCAAACTGAGCGCCGAGGTGCAGGCGAAGTACGGAACCCCACTCACCACAGTGGAGGCGGTTGGCTTTAGCGGGATGATGCACGGCTACCTGCCGTTTGACAAAAATGGAAACCAGCTTGCCCCATTCCGCACCTGGCGCAACACCAGCACAGGGCAGGCTGCGGAATATCTGACCAATCTATTTCAATTCAACATTCCTCAGCGCTGGAGCATCGCGCATCTCTACCAGGCGATCCTGAACCGGGAACCGCATGTGGAGAATATCAGTTACCTGACCACATTGGCAGGTTATGTGCACTGGAAGCTGACCGGGGAAAAAGTGATGGGCGTAGGTGAAGCCTCGGGCATGTTCCCGATCGACAGCACGACCAATAATTATGACCTTCCCATGCTTGAGCAGTTCAACGAATTGCTCAAAGCGGAAAATATCTCGTGGAAACTCGCTGAAATCCTGCCCAAAGTCATGCTGGCAGGCGAGCGGGCAGGCCTCCTGACCGAAGAGGGGGCAAGACTGCTCGACCCGGCGGGCCAGCTCAAAGCCGGCATCCCGCTGTGTGCTCCCGAAGGCGATGCCGGCACCGGCATGGTCGCCACCAACAGCGTGGCGGTGCGCACAGGCAACGTTTCCGCCGGCACCTCGGTTTTTGCTATGATCGTACTGGAAAAGGCCCTTTCAAAGCTGTATCCAGAGATCGACATGGTCACTACGCCCAGCGGCAGGCCCGTGGCGATGGTGCACAGCAACAACTGCACATCCGATCTGAATGCTTGGGTGGAGCTATTCCGCGAATTTGGCGTGGCGTTTGGGATGGAAATCAGCCAGACAAGACTTTTTGAGACGCTTTACACACAGGCGCTCAAAGCCGACCCGGATGGCGGCGGGTTACTGGCGTATGCCTATCTTTCAGGCGAGCACATCACACACTTTGAAGAAGGCCGCCCATTGTTCGTCCGCACACCCGAAAGTCGCTTTACGCTGGCGAATTTTATGCGCACACATTTATTTTCCTCACTTGGCGCGCTCAAAATCGGGATGGACATTCTCTTTGAACAGGAAAAAGTGAAACTCGACCAGCTTCTCGGTCATGGTGGTTTCTTCAAAACCAGGGAAGTCGGCCAAAAGATGATGGCCGCGGCCATGAATGTGCCCGTTTCGGTGATGGAGACGGCGGGAGAGGGCGGCGCCTGGGGCATAGCCTTGCTGGCAGCCTACATGCTGCGCAAAGCCGGGGATGAACTGCTGGAAGATTATCTCTCCAATAAGGTTTTCGCCAGTGGCAACGCTGTCACAATGGCCCCTGAACAAAAGGATGTTGACGGCTTTGCGGCATTCATGGAACGTTACAAGCAGGGTCTTGGCATTGAGCGCGCCGCAGTGGATGAGCTGCGTTAGGTCAGGTTTGATCTACGCCAGTTCCACTTTACCGGTGACAGATTTTTGATGTACGAACGGATGAAATCATGCTAAACGATTTGAAAGAACAGGTATTCCAGGCAAACCAGCTTCTCCCCAAACACGGCCTGGTCACATTTACCTGGGGCAATGTCTCTGGGATTGACAGGCAGCAGGGACTGGTGGTAATCAAGCCTTCCGGCGTTTCTTATGACAAAATGACGGTTGATGACATGGTTGTCGTGGAGCTTGAAACCGGGAAAGTTGTGGAAGGCAAGTTAAATCCATCCTCGGATACGCCCACGCACATCGAGCTGTTTAAAGCCTTCCCAAAGACCGGCGGCATTGTTCACACGCACAGCCGCTGGGCTACGATCTTTGCACAGGCCGGCCGCGGCCTCACGGCACTTGGCACAACTCACGCCGATTACTTCTTTGGCGAGATCCCTTGCACTCGCAAGATGACCAGGGAAGAAATCGAAGGCGAATATGAAAAGGAAACCGGAGCGGTTATCATCGAAACCCTTCAAGGACAGGATCCCGCTGCCATCTCTGCCGTGCTGGTTTACAGTCATGGCCCATTTACCTGGAGCAGCAACCCGCTGGAAGCCGTCCACAACGCTGTAGTGTTGGAAGAAATCGCATTTATGAATTTTCACACCTTGAGCCTTGAACCAGGCATCCCGCCCATGCAGCAGAACCTGCTGACAAAACACTACCTCAGAAAACACGGCGCAAGCGCCTATTATGGGCAAGCCAAAAAGTAGTTTAAAAAAGGAGAAAGCCATGATCGACCTGAGTCAAAATGAAGTCTGGTTTGTAACCGGAAGCCAGCATCTTTACGGTCCCAAAACCATTGAGCAAGTGGCTGAACATTCGCGCGAGATAGCGGCCTTCCTGGGCGCTTCCGCTCACATCCCGGTCAAGATCGTTTTCAAACCGGTACTGACCACCCCCGAAGCCATCACCGATCTGTGCCTGGAAGCCAATTCCACCAAAAACTGCATCGGTTTGATCACCTGGATGCACACATTCTCGCCCGCCAAAATGTGGATTAACGGGCTGACCCGCTTGAAGAAACCTTTCCTGCACCTGCACACCCAGTACAACCGCGAAATCCCCTGGTCAGAAATCGACATGAACTTTATGAACCTGAACCAGGCCGCCCACGGCGACCGCGAATTCGGGTTTATCGGCAGCCGCCTGCGCCTGAACCGCAAAGTGGTGGTGGGTTTCTGGCAGGATGCGGATGTCCTGTCCAGCGTTGGCGCCTGGACGCGCGCCGCCAGCGCCTGGGCCGATGCCCAGGGCGGCAAGCTGGCCCGTTTTGGCGACAACATGCGCGATGTGGCCGTTACCGAAGGCGACAAGGTTGAAGCGCAGATCCAGTTGGGTTACGATGTCTACGGCTATGGCGTGGGCGATCTGGTGAAAGTGGTCAACCAGGCCAGCGACGCGGAAATCGACAGACTCGTTCAACAGTATGTGGACGAATACGATGTGGCCCCGGCCCTCAAGCCCGGCGGCGAACGCAACACCTCGCTGCGCGAAGGCGCCCGCATCGAAATCGGCCTGCGCAACTTTCTGGAAGCCGGCAACTTCAAGGCGTTCACCACCACCTTTGAAGACCTGCACGGACTGGCGCAGTTACCCGGCATGGCCGTCCAGCGCCTGATGCGCGACGGCTACGGCTTTGGCGCGGAAGGCGACTGGAAAACCTCTGCCCTGGTGCGCGCCATGAAGGTCATGGCGGCCGGTCTGAAGGGCGGCGTCAGCTTTATGGAAGATTACACCTACCATTTCAGCGCTTCGGGCGACAAAGTGCTCGGCGCGCACATGCTCGAAGTTTGCGAATCAATCGCCTCCACCAAGCCCCGGCTGGAAATCCTGCCGCTCTCGATCGGCGGCAAAGCCGACCCGGTGCGCCTGATCTTTGACGCCAACACCGGCCCGGCCATCGGCGCTTCGATCATGGATATGGGCCAGCGCTTCCGCCTGGTGGCCAACGTGGTCGATGTGGTACCGACCGATGAGCCGCTGCCCAAGTTGCCCGTGGCCCGCGCACTGTGGCTGCCGCGCCCCAACCTCAAGACCGCTGCCGCGGCCTGGATCTACGCTGGCGGCGCGCATCACACCAGCTTCAGTTTCTCGCTGAATGCCGAACACCTGCAGGATTTCGCCGATATCGCCGGGCTCGAGTTGCTGGTGATCGATGAAAACACAAAACTGGCTGATTTCCGCGACAAGCTGCGCTGGAACGATCTCTACTATCATCTGTCCAAAGGCCTGTAAGCCGGCGCGACGACAAAACCTCCTTGGAAACGCAGTCTCCTCTGTGCCATGCGCAGAGGAGATTGCAATTTCCGGGGGAAATTAACAAGGACACAAGGTACGCAAAGAAAAATGGAGGGAACTGAATTTATTGTTTTTTCCATCGTGCCCCTGGTGTCCTTTGTGTTTAAAAACAACCCTGACAATAGTAAAATAATAACGGAGGAAAAAGCTTATGCAATATCGTGAACTTGGACGCACCGGTATGAAAGTTTCAGCCGTATCTTTTGGCGCCTGGGCCATTGGCGGCTCATGGGGCAGCGTGGATGACCGCGACTCGCTGGCCGCGCTCAACCGCGCCATCGACCTGGGCGTGAACTTTATTGACACCGCCGATGTGTACGGCGATGGGCGCTCGGAACGCCTGGTGGCGCAGCTCCGCAAGCAGCGCAGCGAAACCATTTATGTCGCCACAAAAGCCGGGCGGCGGCTCGACCCGCACACGGCGGCCGGTTATAACCGTGCCAACCTGACGGCCTTCATCGAACGCAGCCTGAAAAACCTGGATAGTGAGGCCCTTGATCTGCTGCAGCTGCACTGCCCGCCGAGCGAGGTTTACTACATGCCGGAAACTTTCGGCGTACTGGATGACCTGGTGAAAGCCGGCAAACTGCGCCACTACGGCGTCAGCGTGGAAAAAGTGGAAGAAGCCCTCAAGGCCATCGAATACCCCAACGTCGAAAGCGTGCAGATCATCTTCAACATCTTCCGCCAGCGCCCGGCCGAACTGTTCTTTGGCGAGGCCCTGCGCCGCAAGGTCGGCATCCTGGCGCGCGTCCCGCTCTCCAGCGGCATGCTGACCGGCAAACTCAGCAAACAATCGAGCTTCGAGGCCGACGATCACCGCGCCTTCAACCGGCACGGCCAGGCCTTCGACCGTGGCGAGACCTTCTCGGGGGTGGATTACGAAACCGGGCTGCAGGCTGTCGAAGAACTGCGCGAACTGCTTCCGTCCGGTTGGAGCATGCCCCAGTTTGCGCTGCGCTGGATTTTGATGTTCGAGGCCGTCACCTGCACCATCCCGGGCGCCAAGAACCCGACCCAGGCTGAGGATAACGTCAAAGCCGCCGACCTGCCCGCGCTCGAGCCAGCCACCATGCAGAAAATCCGCGCCATCTACGCTGCGCGCATCCGCGACCTGGTGCAGCACTACTGGTAAGCCAACCAAAAGGAGCCAATATGAAAAAACCCGTCCTGCGCTGGGGCTTGCTCTCCACCGCCCGCATCAACCGCGCGGTCATCAAACCGCTGCGCGCCTCCAAACGCAATATTCTGAGCGCTGTAGCCAGCCGCTCAAGTTCCAAAGTCGAAGAGTATGCCAAAGAATGGAACATCGAGCGCACCTTTGACAGCTATGAAGCCATGCTGGCCGACCCGGATATCGATGTGATCTACAATTCACTGCCCAATCACATGCACGCCGAGTGGACGATCAAGGCCATGCAGGCGGGTAAGCATGTGCTGTGCGAGAAACCCATGGCACTGACAGTGGCGGAACTGGATGCCATCGCCGCGGCCGCCAGCCAGACCGGCAAGGTGGTAGCCGAGGCCTTCATGTACCGCCACCACCCGCAGACCATCCTGGCCCGCGAGCTGGTGTTGGGCGGCGCGATCGGCAAACTACAGGCCATTCGCGGCTCGTTCACCTTTATGATGAACACGGATGTCAACATCCGGCTGGTGCCCGAAATGGGCGGCGGCAGCATCTGGGATATAGGCTGCTACCCGATCAGCTTCGCCCGTTATATCGCCGGGGCGGAACCTGTGGAGGTCTTTGGTCAACAGGTGACCGGCCCAACCGGCGTCGACGATTCGTTCTTCGGACAGATGCGCTTCCCAGGCGAGGTTTACGCCCAGTTCGACAGCGGCTTCCGCACCCCCTTCCGCACGCATATAGAAATCGTCGGCTCCGAGGGCACCCTGACCCTGGCAGCTCCTTTCAAACCGGGCCTGAAGGAAAAGATCACGCATTACACCGAAGCCAGCACCGAAACCATTCCGGTGCCCCGGCAGGAGCTGTACATCGGCGAGGTGGAGGACATGGCGGACTGCATCCTGCTTGGCAAGTCTCCGCGCATGCCGCTTTCCGACAGCCGCGGCAACGTGGCCGCCATCATCGCCCTGCTCGAATCAGCCAAAACCGGCCAGCCGGTGCAACTGTAAAACAACATTATCCGCAGGTTTACACCGATAAACGCAGATTAGTTTCTTAAAAAATCTACACAATTCTGCGTGAATCTGCGAATTGTGTAGTAATCACAGAAAGCGTAAACACCGGGCAAAAAATATCTGACACACACTTGCCACGGACGCAAGTGTGCGTCAGAAAATTGGTCGATTGCTGGCCAAATTGAGCGCAGTGAATAGTCCGACTGTTTACCTTTTAATTGACCACTATATAAATCTGCGGATCGCTTTTGCTCTTTCTCTTCAGCCAGGAGCCAAAACATGGACAAACGTCTCAACATATCATCGGGCACGAAATGGGAAGAGCAGGTCGGCTATTCGCGCGCGGTGCGGGTCGGGAACGTGATCGAGGTGGCCGGCACCACCGCCGTGGATGAGCACGGCCAAACGGTCGGGCTGGATGATGCGGCCGCCCAGACCCGCTATATCCTGGCGAAGATCGAAAAAGCCCTGGCAGCGGCCGGGGCTTCGTTGAAAGATGTAGTGCGCACCCGCATGTTTGTGACTGACATCACCCGTTGGGAGGAAATCGGCCGCGTGCACGGCGAATTCTTTAAGGATATCCGGCCAGTCACCAGTATGCTGGAAGTCAGCAGCCTGATCAGCTCGGACTTACTGGTGGAAATCGAGGCCACGGCGGTGGTGGGGGAATAAAAAGATATTAAACTAAAAAGCGCGAGTATCGTTTTGCGATACTCGCGCCAATTTTTGATATTCAAACCGTTTCCAATTGCACCAGATTCAATTTATCTTTTCCTACCCGGGAACTCAAGTTCAGAATCTCCACACCGACTACGTGGTTATCTTTATTGAAATCCAGAATTACCCCAGGCTGAACTTCTTCTGAATCCATAATCTCGGCTTCATCCAGGCGCAGATAGAGCGCATCATTCTCTTTATCAATTTTTATTCTCATTTTGTCCTCAATAAACGGCGATCAAAAAACAGCGTAACGATACGGTTTGGCTGAATAGCTGAATTTACAACCACATGCAAAATTTTTCCGCCACGTTCCTCGATGGCCCCGCTATAGTGCATGTTTCCATCGCTGCCCATCAATTTCTCATCTGGAGAATTCAGTATGCGCCATACCCAATCTTCATTAATGTTTCGCTCTTTCAGCATTTCTCTGGCGTGTGAGGAAAACTCAAATACGGGCATAGTAAAATAAGTATATCATGTTCAAAATGGCACAAGATCATTCTGTGGAAAAAAACAGCCGCGTACACGGCGAGTTCTTCAAGGATATCCGGCCGGTCACCAGTATGCTGGAAGCCAGCAGCCTGATCGACTCCGACTTGCTGGTAGAAATCGAGGCCACGGCGGTGGTGGAGGAATAAAGGGCTCGAGACATCCATAAACCGACTCGCGTTCACTTACGAACCATACGACTGTGGTAAAATCTTACCAGTAAGAACAGGAGCCAAACATGGAAACTTTAGCAACCACTCGAATGTCTTCAAAAGGACAGATTGTCATACCCGAATCGATTCGCAAACAGCTCAATCTTCAAGAAGGCGCGCAGTTTATTGTTGTAGGCGATGAAGATGTAGTCATCTTAAAAAAGATCATTCCGCCTGAAATGGGTGAATTTGATGCGCTTATCCGGCAAGCGCGTTCTCAGGCTAAAAGTTCCGGTCTCAAGCACAAGGACATTGATTCAGCCATTGCCAGGGCCCGGATTCATAAATGAGAATAGTTCTAGATACGAACGTATTTGTCTCTGGAGTTTTCTTTAGCGGAGCCCCAAACCAAATTCTTAACGCCTGGCAGTTAGGCGAATTTGAATTGGCAGCTTCCCAGGAAATTCTGGATGAATATCTTCGAGTGGGTAAAGAACTGGCGAAAGAACACCCGGTCATTGACCTGGAGCCAATGATCAACTTTGTTCTTGAACATGCAACAATCTTCAAACCGGTCATTTTGAAAGAACCAGTTTGTGAAGATCCTGACGATGATAAATTTTTCGCATGCGCGCTTGCCTGTGGTGGTAAAGTAATTGTCAGCGGAGACAAACACTTGCTCAAAGTGTCGGGATATTTGGGTATTGATGTTCTGAAACCGCGTGAATTTGTGGATAAGTTTTTGAGTTGATAAACTGATAGCTGTGGAACAACCACCAGTATGCTGGAAGTCAGCAGCCTGATCGACTCCGACTTGCTGGTAGAAATCGAGGCCACGTCGGTGACTCAAGAGCCATAATGGTATCTGGCCTGTAAAAAGTCAACGCGATTATCACGCACCAGATAGACAATGCGATGTTCCTGCGTCAATCTTCTTGACCAGCAGCCCGGTGTAATATATTTTAGCGGTTCAGGCTTGCCAATTCCAGTGAATGGATCACGCAGAATAGCTTCGATCATATCAAAAGCGCGCAAGGCCAATTTCCGGTCTGCTTCCACCCAATAGCGCAAATCTTCAATGAACTCAGGCTGGAAGACTGCCTCAAATTTTTTCAACCAACCCCAACTCGCTCTTCAACTCAGGGGTACTTAAAGCATGGCCATCGTTTTTTAATGCGCGCCCCAGGGCCGAAAGCAGCCGTTCTGCGTTCTGTGGCGAGCGTAAAAGGTAGGCCGTTTCGGTCAGGCTGGAAAGTTCATCTGCAGAGATCATGGCGACATCTTCGCTGCCGCGCCGCTGAATGATCACGACTTCGCGGTCTTTGGTCACCCGGTCAAGCAGGGTGGCGAATTGCTCACGCGCATGGGTATAAGTAAATTGAACGGTCATCATCAGCTCCTTTTATGTACATACTTACTGTACAACTTCCCGCTCTGGTTGTCAAGCAGATGATAAGATGGTAATCTTGGTTTCTGGCAGGGCTGTGGATGCGATCATCCGCAATATGGAACTGGCTTAACTATGTTTCAGCCAGTATCGGGCCTGCGCCAGGGCCGCATCGATATTCTTCAAGGTTTGAATGGCGGCCGGCAGCGTGACTACCTTTTCATCCGAATCAAAACCCTCGCCGCGGTCAATAAAGCCCTGGGCCACATTCAGGAACCACTGCGCCTGAATCAGGTTCGGATTCTTACCTTGCGCCAGGGTCTGCCCAAGGGGTGCGATCTTGAGATCGGGCCGGCTGCCGAGCCGGTGGGTCAACAACCGCCGGGCAGACAGGACAACCTGGCGTTCCATCAGAAAAACCAGCAGGCGGTCGTGATGAAAAACCTTGCTCAGCCCATCCGGCGTCATCTGGGAGTAATCCTGGCTTTTGCCAGTATCGGTGGGCGTTGCAGCAAAGGCGGGCGCTGTGATCGAGGCCAGCAGCGCGAACACAGTCAGCAGGCTGGCAAACAGCAGGGTAAGTTTTGTAAGAGTGGGTGTCTTTTTCATGCGATTTCCTATGGGGTTGGTCTCGATGGTTGTGTTTTGATGGCGGAAGGTGGGTTTAGCGGCTTTTCGCGCCAGAGTGCCGGTTCTCCGCATATACAGCGGGTTATCTGATACAGATTATAGCCCATGCGCGTAAGGTTTTACCTGGAAGACCCAGCAATTCTCAGCATGGCAATTTCTTGACGGGATTTTCCCACAGACAGGCAAAAATCGGCCTGAAATCGATGCTTTTCCCCACTGAGTCCGAGTTTTTACCGGTTTTAAGAAACATGCCCCCCACAACCGCGTTAATTCTGAGAATTGCTGGCTGCTTATTGAGCTCAACGATACCCATGTCAAGCAAAACTGGCATGAAAGTAGGCCGCTTATTGGCCCAAAATGCTCTTAACATGGTCTCAAAAGCCTAAACTTGTGACTGATGGGGGATACGTCAGGCAACTTCGCGCAGGGCGCGGTCGAGCAAGTCGGTAACGTTGAGAGTGACCGCCGACAGACGCATATAGGGCAGGTCGAGTTCACCGGCGCGGGTTTTGAGCACACCCAGGATATCGCGCCACTGGCGGTCAGATACCTCGCCACCCATGCGATACCATTCCAGTTTGGCGAGGATCGTGTCTTCGGGGCTGGTGATGTAAAGACTGGTTTCGGGATCCATCCCAATCACGGCCAGCGCGCGCCGTTCCAGTTGAGCCTGATCAAAAGCGCGCTCTTTGCGGATAAAAACATCCACTTTGAAGGCGGTTTCGTAATGGATGAGATTGAAGCTGCTGTGGTGTGTGATGGCATCTTTCATCATTTCATCATCGGCGTAAAAATCCGGCGAAAGCGCCTCCACCAACGGCGCAATGTGCTCCAGGTGCATATCAGCCACGATGTCAACATCCAGCGTGGAGCGCATGACTCCATGCAGCGAACTGGCAAACGAACCACCGACCGCGTAGCGAATGCCGAGCCGTTCGAAAACTTGAGTGACAAACAGGGTTATGCGGGTGGATTCACTTTGCATGGGCATATACTTTTCGCGCCAGTTCTGGGCCCAGCGTGAGTTCGGCCAATTCGCGCTGAATTTGCGCTGGGCTGGCGGCTGGGTGACGCTGTTTGATGCCAGCAACCGCCAGTGCCCGGACGGTTTCGTTTAAACCTTCCATCACCGCCAGCTTTTTCCAGGCGGGCATGCGCCGCAGGATTTCGATTTGCATTTTTTCTATTTTCGGGTCGGTATCGGTCAGCATAACTTCAAGTTCCAGATATTTTCAAAACACATGTTGGTTGTGGATCTGCAAAACGAAACTGTTCTCAGCGCTTTGCTCTGGCAATCCTTCAAACAGCCGTATCAATGGTGACAGCGCGCGCCAGGCAGACAGGATCACTGTGTTTTGTCGGCGAAACTGTGAGCTAGAAGGTGGTTTTAGCGGGTTTTTGCGGCAAATTGCAGATTCTCCGCGTATCAGAGGGGCATCTGATATAGATTATAGTCCATCCACCCAAAGTTTTCCCTGCTTCAAGAAATATGACCTCCTCAGACCAGTTCATACGGAGAATGACTGGCTGCTGATTGAAAACAGTGCCGCATGCTTGAAGCAGTGTATACTTAAGGCATGGAACTGGTGGAATTGTCTCAACTCTTGAAAAAACACCAACCAGAACTTCTCCAACACGGAGTCGAGTCTCTGGCAGTTTTTGGTTCCCTGGCACGTGGGGAGGCGTCGCAAGACAGCGACATCGATTTGTTGGTAGAGTTTAACAAACCTGTCGGGTTGTTCGAGTTCATCCGCTTAAAATTTACCCTGGAAGGCTTGACTGGCAGGAAGGTGGACCTTGTAACCCGTGACGCGCTGCGTCCCGCCCTGCGTGAAACGATTCTAAACGAGGCTGTCTATGTCGCCTGAACGGAACTGGAGGATGAGGGTGGCGGATATTTTGGGAAGCAATTAGCTAATCTAAATCGTAAACCTTTTCAAATAGTGCTGAAAAATAATTAAACAAATCTAAAGGAGAATGCATAGTTTTGGGGCATCCTCAAAGGTTTCTTAAAGTCACGAATTTAAAAACATTATCCACAAAGTGACACCGACTGCCGAAAATTTCAAGAACAAATTTTATCAATACTAGGCGCCTTGAGTGTTAATAACAAAATCAGCAATTTCAAATTTAAAGCAAATTTTTTCCAGTTCGGATGAAAAATGGCAGAGAGAAATCCGTTTCGGAAATCTTTCTGCCGCAACTTGTCGGAAACGGGCCTAATTTGGAATTGCTGTAACAAAATACTAACAATTGACTATAAGTTAATTGAGGGGTACACTAAATTTAATATTGGGTAAGTTATTTTATAAAGTGCATAAGGAGGAAATAATATGGCAAAAGAACCACCCAAGACATGTCCCAAATGTGGAAAATCCAATACAATAGAACTCATGGGAGAACGCACAGGCGGTTTTAGCGGGGGAAAAGCTGTGGTTGGGGCAGTTCTTCTCGGCCCACTAGGCCTCGTTGCAGGTGCATTTGGAAAAAAGAAAGTAATGTATCAATGTAAACAATGTGGTTATACAGTTGAGCTCTAATCTGAGCTAACTTCAACTTATGAATAATTAAAGTTGCCAAATTTGAAAATTTAGGATCATCCGTAAAAATAACTCCAGATTAATCTGGGGTTATTTTTACGGATGATTTATTTACGTTTGTGTGTCGCACCCATAATCGGCTAGAATAGACATTGGTAGTCCGACCCGGGAGGTGGCTGGCTAAGCTAATTCACTCCCGGGTCGGGCATCCTTTCTGTCCTCAAGCACACCTGATTATTTAAACTCGAACGGCCGCCACCTCACACCTGAATACCTCCACCATTTATCTAAGCCGAAACTACTTAAATCCCCACCTTTAAACCGTCCCCGGACAGAATACGCAAAAAAATGGCGAAAATAATGTTCTATTCCTAAATTAAATGACCGAACCGTGCATATGTACATCCCCTTATTTAGGATATAACAACACGAGACAATAGCTTGAAATGGTAGTAGTTCTTTCGTCATCTGCAGCACCACCTTCTGCTGATTTTGATATACAGGATTCAAGGTCAGCTGCCATTCGTCTAAATTCAGCTAAATTCCCATAATCAACTTTTTGGGTGGCTGCAATAAAATCTGCTGCTGTAGCTAGACGATTAGAAAAGGATGCCATTCTCCATTCATTTATCTTTGAATTGTGAAGTGTCCCACCATTAAACCATGAAGTATTACTATTTGAGCTAGATGATGTTGATCCAGATGAAGATTTGGAAGAAGAACTGGGCAAAGAAGAAGAGGATCCTGATATTATTACTGAGTTAGATGAAAATGTTGGTGATATTGATAAAGTTGAAGAAGATGATGAATTAGATATTATCGAACTAACAAACCAAAGAAGCACGCAAATAACAATAATACCGAAAATAACGCCTCCTGAAAAAGCATTCTTTTTACTGGTCAGTTGTTGAGGTTCACTCGATATTATTTTTTCAATCTGTACTTTTTTACCATTTATTACATCAGATACGGCTCCACAGCCTAAACATTTAATCGAAGTCAATAATATAAACCCATTTTGATTCTCAATACATAATGTTTGGGGTACCGAATATACTCGGCCACAATTAACGCATTCTGCATTTATATATTTTCCGTCTTCACTGAAATATTTCATATACCCTCCGAATTGACTGCTATTATTTGAATATGATTTTCTAATGTAGGAAATTGGTTTAATTTTCCTTTTATCTCTTAATTTAGATCAACTTGACTTAGGGCTTGTAAAAGAATAACTCCGCAGTCTCATTTTTTAACATTGGTTCTCGACCCCCTCCCAACCTCCCCCAAATATCCAAAACCAGGATATTTGGGGGAGGGGCAGCCCATCTTTGTTTGGCCCCTTCCTCCAAATCCCGCTCTTGGATTTGGGGCCGATCTCGCCTGCGTGTTCTTCGCAGGAAGGCGGGGGATGGGGGTCGGGAGGGCGAATCAAAACTGCGGATTAATACTTTTACACATCCTTATCATCTGCATCAACCACCCCCACGCCTTCTCATCATCTGGAGATTGTTTTACTGCCTGCGCCAGAAGCCTTCTGGCGGTGTCAATATCCCCTGCTTTCGCTGCTGCTGCGCCTTGCTTGACCAGATCATCCATATAACCCTCCATTGAATAAAGCAATAACACTGAATTCACTATATCACCCCGAAAATCATATTGTCATGTGTCATATGTCATAAAAAACACCGTCCTCTTTTCGAAGACGGTGTTTTGTAAGTGGCCGGAAAATAAATCGGCTTGAGCGGGAAGCGGCACAGACCCTTCAACGTTCCAGGCCGACCGCCGTGTTGTCTGTGCACCTTGACCCACAGTCCTGTGTTATCAAACGAGATGGGAGTATATCTTTGACACAATTCTACATCGT
>CAIWAX010000343.1 GCA_903910795.1 uncultured Anaerolineae bacterium | reverse complement strand
TGAGTATGCACTGCTTGATGAGTTCAGCGCGTCCAGGATCCTGCCTTCTTTGACGATTTGCGGGGATTGGCGCTGGGCGCTGAAAACATCTTCCGATGGGCGCTTTTTGATCGCAACATCTTTCCCGCGTTTCACCAGGTAAATGTCACCCGCGTCTCCCTCTCCGATTTTCTTTACGTTGTTCCACTCTGTATTCCGCCTGGAAGAAGCAATCCCCATGTTATTTCTCCGTGTTCACTGCTTGCCCGTCATTTTGATATGAAAGAATATAAACCGGGTGACTAAGAATGCGCCTGCGCCTCTCCCGCATCATATCAAATTGACAATTAGAACAATCCCAATCTATTAATTATCCAACTTTTCTTCCAAAATGAAAAGTGATTTCCATCCCGACTTTTAATGATTTTCCCATCGCTGCCCTGCAGCATCATCCCGCCCCGCCGCCGCCGAAGTCCCATATCCGACGAACGCGGACGCGACCCCCCGCCAATCCATCCAAAAAACCCCGCACTTCTCATTTATAATTACCCCGCACTCCCGCACTCCCGCACTCCCGCCCTTTCGCACTTACCTGACACCTGATACCTGACACCTGACCCCCCCCCTATGCCCTACGCGCCTGGCGAACCCCTGTTTGACAAGTACCGAGTCGTGAAATACATCGACCACGGCACTTTTGGGCATGTCTACCAGGTTATCGATCAGGGCAGCCTGTCACGCGCGCTAAAAGTGCTGCGGCACGAGGGCGGCATCAGCACGGACGAATTCGAACAGGCCGCGGATCGTTTCCTGCAGGAAGCCCAGCTTGGCGACCGCATCCAGCACCCGAACGTGATCCGGGTCTACAGTTACGAGAAAAGCGGCGACGAATTGGGGCTGGTGATGGAGTTCGCGCCGGGCGGCAGCCTGAAGGATAAATTGCAGGGCCACCGCCGCCTGACTGTTTCGGATACCGTGCGCCTGGGCCTCGACCTGTGCAAAGGCCTGGAAGCCATCCACCGCCAGAAGGCCGTACACCGTGATCTCAAACCCGGCAACATCCTGTTTGACGAGCAAGGCCGCGCCAAGATCGCCGATCTGGGCCTGGCGCAGGTCGGCCATCAGAGCGGGCGCAGCCAGCTGAGTGCTTCCGGCTTGTCTGCGCACCCAGGCAGCGGGGCCTATAAATCCCCCGAGCAGGATCAGAGCCGTGACTATCTGGAACCCAGCTCGGATGTCTTTGCGCTGGGCTGCGTGCTGTTTGAGGCCCTGACCGGGAAACTCTACAATGAAAACACCGGCGCGCGGCCCGCCGAACTGCGCCGCGACGCGCCCGCCTGGCTGGACGAGATCATCGTCCGCATGTTGGCTGTCCAGCCCGCCGTAAAGCCGGAGGAAGATGGCGATCTCGTTCGGCGCTACCGCACCGCCAAATTGGCAAGGGCAGCGCTCGAAAAAGGCTGGCAGCAGGCTCTGCTTGAGCAGCGTGAAGCCGGTGAAAAGAAAAAGAATTTAGAGAGTGAGCTCACCCGCCTGACGGGTGAAGCTGCGCGCCAGCAGGCTGAAATCGCCAGCCTGAGCCAGGAAAAGCGTCAGCTTGTTGAGAAAATAAACCGCCTGACCGCCGAAAATGCTTCCCTGAGCCAGTCTCTGGGCAGTGCCGAGCAGTCCCGGCAAAAAGCTGAGCAGGCGGCGCTGGCGGCGCACAGGCAGGTTGAAAGCCTGGCGGCGGAGAAGGCGCGCCTGGAAGCTGACCTGGCGAAAAGCGCGGCCCAGGTCAACTCTTTGACCGTGAATCTTCAAAAAGTTTCAGCCAGCCTGCAAGCGCTGGAAGCGGAACGCCAAAAAGAAAAAGAAGCTCCGCCAAAACCCCGCCCATCTGAATTGACCATCACCCTGGCTCCAGGTGTGACGATGGAATTTGTGCGCGTGCCGGCCGGGGCATTCCTGATGGGCAGCGATCCAAAAAGGGACAAGCAAGCCCAGCCAGATGAGCAGCCGCAGCACACAGTGACGCTGGATGAGTACCGGATCGGGAAGTATCCG
>CAIWAX010000342.1 GCA_903910795.1 uncultured Anaerolineae bacterium | reverse complement strand
TTCCATACTGAACTTATGGGTACTTTCCATACTGAACTTATGGGTACTTTCCATACTAAACCTGCCGGACGAGGTTGGAAAGAGAGTGCAGGCGCGCCTGCGCCAGGCCAGGCATTGAATCAAGCAGGTAAAAAACGCCGGAACCCTCTAGCGAAAAAGATGCCGAAATGTTACCTTGCATGACGGCCTGCAGGGGGTCAAGGGTGGCGGCAAAGCCTGCCAAAAAACCGCCACAAAACACATCGCCTGCGCCGGTGGGGTCCACCAGCCGGGATGGATAGGCCGGAATTTCCCATTTTTTATTGGAGGCCCGCTCATAAAGATACTGGCCGCGCCCGCCGCGTTTGATGATAATTAAATCACAACCAAAGCTGGCCAGGGTCGTGGACATCTCCCATAAATCGTTGGTGCGTCCCCAAAAAAGGTTGCGGATTTCTTCCTCTGACGGCATGAAGGCTGTCACACCCTGCAGCAGTGAACGCAAGTCATCCAGGTAATTGGCATTCATATAACCAGGGCCGGGATCAAGCGTCACGATCGGAGCGCCGCCGTAGCGAAAAGCGGGCGCCATACGGGAATGGGTCAGCAGATCGAGCGGTGCCAGGTGAACAGCCTTTGCAACCAGGTAATCGGGGGGAATATCAGATAGTTTTGGAGAATCGAGATTGGCACTGTTGCGATTGTCCTGTTCAAGGCGCGGCGCCTGGTAGCCGAGAAGTTCCTTGGGAAATGGCAGTCCCAGGCGCGCGAAGTGCGAAACCGGGTTGCTGCGCTGGGGGTTTTGTAGATCAGTGTAAACGAGGAAGGTGCGCAGATCGATTGGCCCGGGCAGGATCTTAATGCCGGCGGGATCCATTCCTTTTTGCCGAAAGAGATTCAACCATTCATGTGGATAGTTTTCGCCAACACGTCCCATCAGGCCAACATGATCCGCCCATAAGCGCACTCCAGCAGCGGCATATAACAAATTACCGCCCGGCGCATCCAGAAGCGGACGACCTTCAGGTGGGAGCAGGTATTGGCGGCGCAATTGTCCAACAACAACGAGAGAATAATTCATGTTCGTTTACTACTCACGGGCATGGTAATTTGCCCATCCCGAACGATTTGCTAACACACAGTGCTGTGCATCGTCCCTTGTTTCACCCCGGGGCTGTTCTTCCGGGGCTACTCTCGGGGATGCCCTGCGGGAAACACCACAAAAGTAACCTTCTCCCCCTTCCCGAAACGGGAAGGGTTCTTTCACCTCGCACGTTCTTCGCGAGGATACGTTAATGTCCAAAGAATAGCAACCCGTGAGCAGTTACAAGCGTGGCTGCTAATGCACAGCATAGTATACTGAACTTATGGGTACTTTCCATACTGAACTTATGGGTACTTTCCATCATGGTTAAGACATTGAGGGTATAATCAAACCAGTCAATACTGAACGATTTACTTAGCAAAGCGTGGGTACTTTCCGCACTTTAAATGCTCTAATCACAAAATCATTCAATCACACAAATCATAGTCCAACTTCCGTGGGTACTTTCCTTCTTGGTACCCGCTATGCAATAATGGAATAATCCCGGTTCTTGATTGAAACTGGCACATAATTTGTACGGCAAGGAGAATAATAACATGAGTCAAAAAAAAGTCAGAGTAGCGATCATCGGCGTTGGTAACTGTGCTTCTTCTCTAGTTCAGGGTCTTGAGTTTTATAAGAATGCCCCCGATGACGCCACTGTGCCTGGCTTAATGCACGTGAATTTGGGCGGTTATCACATCCGGGATATCGAAATCACTATGGGAATCGATATCAATGTAACCAAGGTTGGCAAGGATGTTTCCGAAGCCATTTTTGCCGAGCCCAACAATACATTTAAATTCACCGATGTGCCCAACCTGAACGCCCCCGTCGTGCGCGGCATGACGCACGATGGCCTCGGAAAATACCTCTCACAGGTCATCACCAAAGCCCCCGGCCCAACTGCCGACATCGTCAAACTGCTCAAAGAAAGCAAGACCGATGTGGTCGTCAGCTACCTGCCGGTTGGCTCCGAAATGGCTACCAAATGGTATGTTGAACAGATCATTGAAGCCGGATGCGCTTTTGTAAACGCCATCCCGGTCTTTATCGCCTCATCAGAATATTGGGGAAAGCGCTTCAAAGAAGCCGGCCTGCCCATCCTGGGCGATGACATCAAGAGCCAGGTTGGCGCCACCATCCTGCACCGTGTTCTGACCAGCCTTTTCGTTGATCGCGGCGTCCGCATTGACCGCACCTACCAGCTTAACTTCGGCGGCAACACCGACTTTATGAACATGCTCGAGCGCGAACGGCTGGAAAGCAAAAAAATCTCCAAGACCGGCGCAGTCACCAGCATGATCCCCTACGATATCGGCAAGGACAACGTTCACGTTGGCCCCTCTGATTATGTCCCGTGGCTGACCGATCGCAAGTGGTGCTACATCCGCATGGAAGGCACCACCTTTGGGGATGTCCCCCTCAACCTGGAAGCCAAGCTCGAGGTTTGGGACAGCCCCAACTCCGCTGGTGTCATCATTGACGCCGTGCGCTGCGCCAAGCTGGCGCTGGATCGCGGCCTGAGCGGCCCGATTGTCGGCCCGTCCTCCTATTTCTTCAAGACCCCTCCCAAGCAGTTTAAAGATAACATCTGCCGCGACATGACCGAAGCCTTTATCAAGGGCGACTAAATCTCCCTCATGGCCCCATGGCCCTGCCTGTGAATTTATGTGGGGACGTTCGCCCGTGCGAATGTCCCCATTTTTTATCCCACTTCTATTCATCAGCGAAAGCTCAAACAAACCTTCCAATTCGCCCCGCCCCTCCTCCAGATCCCGCTCTTGGATTTGGGTGAGATTGGGAGGGGGTGGTTTGGGGCCGACCCTCCACCTTATGACCAGCGGAATGATATGGAATAATCCCGTAACTTGATTGGAATAGGTTAGAATCAAAACCATGTTAATGAAAAAATCCCTTCAAAACTTGGTTTTCAGTTTTTTAATTCTCGGTCTGCTTCTGAGCGCCTGCGCCCCAACCCCGGCGCCGCAGCCCACACCCGATATCAACGCAGCCCTGACGCAAGTAGTTGCCACCCTCATGGCAGGCGGAACCCAAACCGCGCAGATCCTGCCCGCCAGCCCTACTGTGCAAAGCACACCAGCCATTCAACCCACCGCCACTCTTGCCATCGGCGTCACCCCGCCCGCCCTGCCCGGAGCCTTCACTTCCCCGCTCCTAAATCCACTCGATACTCCGCACACTTACATCAAAGATACCTGTCAGGTACTCAAAGCCAAATGGGATCCGAACAACGCCACGCCCGGCACCGTCCTGATACCCATCATGTTTCACTCCATCTCAATTGGCAATCTAACCAATTCCAATCAAATCAGCGCAAAAGATTTCAAACTATTGATGAAAGACCTGCATGAAATGGGCTTTCAGGCAGTGGACATGCAGCAGGCGGCCGATTTTATTTACAAAAACGCCAAAATTCCCGAACGCTCAGTCCTCCTGATCGTTGACGACCGCCACTACCGCCAATATTTTGATACCTATTTCAAACCCTACTACGATCAATGGGGCTGGAAGGTGGTCAACTCCTGGATCAGCTTCCCCGGCACCATCCAGCAGGTCTGGGATGAAAACGCCGCCCTCGAAAAAGAAGGCTGGGTCGATCATCAAGCCCACGGCGTCATCCACAACATCACCATGAATGACAACTCCAGCGCTGACTTTCTCAAAGGCGAACTGCAAGGTTCAATTGACTCCATGCAGGCGCACTTTAATAAAACCCCCATCGCCATCATCTGGCCGGGCGGCGATTTTGGCATCAAGCCCGTTCAGGCTGCCCGCCAATACGGCTACCAACTCGGCTTCACCATCAACCCGCGCGGCCCAATCATGTTCAACTGGGTTCCACAAATCGATGCTCTTGACCCTGCCCGCCCATCTTACCTGGCGGAAGGCCCGGCGGGCGACCCGCTCATGACCCTGCCGCGTTACTGGGATACAGACGCCCGTTCCCATCTGGATAATATACGCAACATCGCGGATGCCGCCATTGCCTACGCCCAGAAAAACAAAGCAACCGAGCTGGCATACTACAACACCCTTTGCGCCCCCAAATACGGCGACCTCCCGCAACCCTGACATATTACCTCTCAGCCGTGTCATTGTTTGGGTATCTCCAACAAGCTCAGCGACCTCCGCTCAGCGGTTAACGCTTTTATCACCAAAAATGACCCAATATACCGCCAAGGCTCAAAGTTCGCAAAGTTTTTTATAAGCATTCCTTGGCGCTCTTCGCGCCTTTGCGGTGAAATGTTTAATCCTTGTCCAGCTAGGTACCCTCCACCTGGAACCCCAACATAATATGAACCCTGCCTGCCCCTTTTGCAAAATAATTTCCGGCGAACTACCAGCCTCCATCGTCTACAAAGACGAACTGGTCACCGCCTTCCGCGACATCCACCCGGTCGCGCCCACCCACATCCTCGTCGTGCCAAACAAACACATCCAATCCGTCAGCCAGGTTGAAACCGAAGATGAACACATCCTGGGCCGGCTATTCAGCGTCGCCCGCAAAGTCGCCGAAATCGACCAAATCACCGCGGGCGGATACCGCGCCATCGTCAACACTGGCCCCCACAGCGGACAGACAGTCTTTCACCTGCACATGCACGTGATCGGCGGCCAGCATTTAAAGTTCCCAATGGGATAACCCTATGCCAACCACTGCCCGTCAGGAACGCTGGAAACGCGATAACACCCTCACACCCGAAAAAATAACCCTCGCCCGCCTGGTGCTGGACGATGTCCGCGCCGGGAAACCCGTGCTGGACGCTCTGCGCGCCCACCCCCAGCCAAATGGCGGCATCCTCAGCAAAGCCGCCCTCGTCGCAGCCTACGTCGAAATGACCCAGGCTGGCGAACGCCAGCCGGATCAAGACCTGCTCGAACGCATCCGCATGAAACCCGTCCGCACCCTATCCGGCGTCACCACCGTCACCGTTCTCACCAAACCCTACCCTTGCCCCGGCAAATGCATCTTCTGCCCCACCGATGTCCGCATGCCCAAATCCTACCTGCCCGATGAACCCGGCGCCATGCGGGCCCTCGAACACAACTTCGACCCCTTCACCCAGGTCCAGTCCCGCATCGCCGCCCTCGATTCCCTCGGCCACCCGACCGACAAAATTGAACTCCTCATCCTGGGCGGCACATGGAGCGCCTACCGCCGCGACTACCAGGAATGGTTCATCAAACGCTGCTTTGATGCCATGAACTGCGTCATTGCAAGCGAAGCGCGGCAATCGCCCCCCCCCGAAAGCCCCGACCTCCCCGCCGCCCAGGCCCTCAACGAAAACGCCTCTCACCGCAACGTTGGCCTCGTCATAGAAACCCGGCCCGATGAAATCACACCCCGCGAACTGCTCTGGCTGCGCTACCTCGGCGTGACCAAAGTCCAAATGGGCGCCCAGAGCCTGGACGACCGCATCCTGGAAATGAACAAACGCGGCCACAACGTAGCAGCCACCCGCACAGCCGTCGCCCTCCTGCGCGCCGCCGGCTTCAAAATCGTCCTCCACTGGATGCCCAACCTCCACGGCGCCACCCCCGCCAGCGACCGCATTGATTTTGAGAAGTTATGGGACGGCTTCTGCCCGGATGAGATCAAAATCTACCCCAACCAGCTGCTCGCCAATACCGAACTCTACCAAGTCTGGCAGCGCGGCGAATACAAACCCTATACCACCGAAGAACTGATCAACCTGATCGCCGATGTCAAACCCGGCATCCCGCGCTACTGCCGCGTCAACCGCGTCATCCGGGATATCCCCTCCACCAATGTAGTCGAAGGCAACAAACGCACCAGCCTGCGCATGGATGTCCAGGCCGAGTTAAAACGGCGCGCCACCGCCTGCAACTGCATCCGCTGCCGCGAAGTCCGCGCAGCTAATCTCGACGCCGCCCAACTGCGCCTCGATGATCTGACCTACCCGGCCGGCCCCGCCGAAGAACACTTCCTCTCCTTTGTCACCCCCGATGACCGCATCGCCGGCTTCCTCCGCCTCAGCCTCCCCCAGCCCGGTTCGCCCCACACCGGGCTGGTTGACCTCGAAGGCGCCGCCCTCATCCGCGAAGTACACGTTTATGGGCAATCCCTGGCCGTTGGTGCGGAACATACCGGCCCCAACGGGGCCCAACACAGCGGCCTCGGCACAAAACTCCTCGCCGAAGCCAGACGCATCGCCGTTCTGCGCGGCTATAAACATTTAGCCGTCATTTCTGCCATCGGCACGCGCAAATACTACCTGGAACGTGGTTTTGAACGCGGAGAATACTACCTCATCCAAAAATTGGAAGAGCCAGACAGCCAGATTGACTGAAAAATAAAGCTGCAACCTTCCTGCGCGGGCTCCTTAAAGTCAAGGCCAAAGGTAACTGCTCACCATGTTCCGTCATACTGAACGATCTACTAACATCGTCCCGATGCCCTTGCGGGAGCAAATCGTGGGTACTTTCCATTCGGAAAAAATGTGGGTAAAAGAACTAAATATCGATGGTTTTGTATTCATCAGCAAAAACTCAAACAAACCTTCCAATTTGCCCTGGGTTTCCCCTCCTCCAAATCCCGCTCTTGGATTTGGGGGAGGGCCGGGAAGGGGGTGATTTGGGGCTGATCTCGCCTGCGTGTTCTCACGTGCCCTGTGGGTCGCAGGAGGTTGGGAGGGGGTGATTTGTGCGATCCTTTATTTACTGAGTGCTGCGCACATTGCCCTATGGGTTTGTCCTACCGTTACCTGATCAATACAGTTATGACGAATTAATGCCGTTTTTCCTGCTTGGGTGGGAGAAAGTCACTAAATATTTTCCATAATGAGAATTGCAATTGCTGAGGTGCTGAGCCGTTTTCTCTATTATATACAAGGGGCGGTTAAATGATAAAATACGCGTTCATGCTTAAAGATTTTTATATCCAACGTATCCAACGCCGCCTGGCGCGGCATATTAATAATGCCAATATCGTCCTGTTGGGCCGGCGAGTGGCTGCGCTTGCGCCTCACCCGGCGGATGAACGTCCGGTGGTGTTTTTTAAAGCATCCAGCGGCATAGATGATCTTTCATGGAACAGCGCCTTTCACCTGCTGACATCCTGGGGGTTGCGCTTGCAAGCTGTACCGGTAATTTTCTTTGCCTGTGACCACGGCATGAGCCGTTGTGTGCTGGGTACCAACCGGGATGCGCCTCCTCAGCCGCCCCCCTGCCGTTCCTGCGTTTATCAGTCCAAAACACTTTACAGCGGTGCAAAAGTGAACTGGTTTGGTTTTGAGCGCGATCCAGAACTTGAAAGTGCGTTGAAGAATTTGACGCTTGCGCAATTGATGGTTTTTGAGTGGCAGGGTATGCCGCTTGGGAAGCTTGTTCTGCCCGGTTTGCGCTGGATACTGCGCCGGCACAATTTATTGGATGATGATGCCACCCGATTTTTCTTGTGTGAATACATTCAGTCAGCCTGGAACGTGGCGGTTTCTTTTGGGCATTTCCTGGATTCCACTCAACCACAAGCGGTGATAGTGTTTAACGGCCAGTTTTACCCGGAAGCTGCGGCCAAATGGGTTGCCCAAGGACGCGGATTGCGCGTCATCAGTCATGAAGTGGGATTGTTGCCCGCCACGGCCTTCTTTACAGATGGCGAGGCGACTGCCTATCCCATCCATATCCCCGATAGCTTTGAATTGAATGATGCTCAGAGTGCCCGCCTGGATGCTTACCTGCAAAACCGCTTTCAGGGTAATTTCAGCATGGCTGGTGTCAAGTTTTGGACAACCATGCGGGGGATGGATGAAGACTTTCTGCAAAAATCCGCGCAGTTTAAACAAATTGTCCCGGTTTTTACAAACGTAATCTTTGATACCAGCCAGCCGCATGCCAATACCATTTTCCCTGATATGTTCGCCTGGCTTGATTTGATCATAGAGAGTGCCCGGCGCCACCCCGAAACCTTATTTGTGATCCGCGCCCATCCGGATGAAATGCGTGTTCGCAAAGCCGGTTTGGAAACAGTGGCAGGCTGGGTTGAGAGCCGCCGGGCAACTGATCTGCCCAACATCCACTTCGTACCGCCGAATGAGCATTTGAGTTCATATGAATTGATTGCGCGCGCCAGATTTGTGTTGATATACAATTCCACCATCGGGTTGGAAGCGACGATTCTGGGCGCTGCGGTGCTGTGCGCCGGGCGGGCGCGTTTCACCCAGTACCCCACAGTCTTCTTCCCGCAAGGGCAGGCCGAATATGCCAGTTTACTGGAGGCTTTCCTGGCTGCTGATACAATCGATGTGCCGTCCAAATTCCGGTATAACGCCCGCCGTTTTCTTTATTATCAGTTGTTCCGTACATCCCTGCCTTTCGGCCAGTTCCTTGAAACCGGTGTGCGCAGCACACATGCCCGCCTGAAATGGTTCGATCCACGTGACTTGTTGAAGTCTCCGGCCATACAAACCGTGACAAAAGGCTTGATTGAGAACGGTGACTTCCTTTTGGAAGAAAATTCATAAAATAGATTTGCAGGAATGCCATGAAAAAGCGATTTGCCAACTCCATGCCAACCGGTTTGCGAAACAGCTTGCGCCTATCCGTTTATAGGAGCGAAGTTTTACTTCAGCGCGCCAGGTTTGCGAAGATCAATCCTCCAGCGGGCGGTTGGCCGGTGCTAATGGCAAATTCATTTCCAAAAAGTGGGACACATCTGCTTGACCAGGTTCTGATGGGTTTTTCCCGCGTGGCGCCGTTTTCATCGCATGTGGCTCTGCCGTTTGTGTCGTACGATGGTGAAACCGGGAAAAAGCGCAGCGTGGGCGAGGCCCTGGCTTATGTCAACTCCCTGCGACCTCTGGATGTCACCACCGCCCATCTACTGGCCTGGCCCGAAGTGGTGGAAGCGGTCTGTACACCCAGGTTCATCCCCTATCTGATCTTTCGCGACCCGCGCGATATCGTGGTTTCGCATGTTTTCTTTGTCACCGAGATGGCGCCCGATCATGCGCACTATCAGTATTACAATCAGAACCTGAAAAGCTTCGATGAACGTCTCAAGGTTAGCATCCTTGGTCGCCCAGACACGGACATTGAATTTCCCAATATCGCCAAACGTTTTGAACTATACCAGGGTTGGCTGGCGCGGCCCGAGGTGCTTGTATTACGCTTTGAAGAATTCATCCACCAGCGCCAGGACACCCTCGGCAAGGTGGTGGATCACTTTCTGAATCGGGTGGACACCTTGCCATCCAGCCGCGATGAAATCATCCGCGCATTGGAAGGCAACATTAATCCCAAGCGCTCACCCACTTTTCGTTCAGGTAAGACTGGTGAGTGGAAGAAATATTTTAAAGAAGAACATAAAACCTTGTTCAAGGATATAGCCGGAGATTTGCTGATCCAGTTGGGTTATGAAAAAGACAACAACTGGTAGAGACGCGCGCAGATAAAACTGATCCCTATGGATTGTTCAATTGTTATCCGCGCCTATAATGAAAGCCTGCATCTTGGCCGTTTGCTGGAGGGGATCAGACAGCAAACTGTGCAGGATGTAGAAGTCATCCTGGTTGACTCTGGTTCAACCGATGCGACTATTTCAATTGCCAAAACTTACGCCGCCAGGGTCCTCCATATTTCTCCCAAAGAATTCACATTTGGGCGTTCGTTAAATCTTGGTCTTGGTGCGGCTACGCATCCCCTGGTGGTGATTGCCAGCGCGCATGTTTACCCGGTTTACCCGGATTGGCTGGAGCGCTTGTTGGAGCCTTTCAATGATCCTCAGGTCGCATTATCTTATGGAAAACAGCGCGGAGATCCCACATCAGCAACCCAGGCGGCCAAAAGCCATGCGCGAAGAGCGCAAACAACTAAATTCTCGGAACACGAGGTTTTCGCCCGCTGGTTCCCAGAACAACCCGATCCAGGGCAGTTGCATCCGTTTTGTAATAATGCCAATGCTGCCATCCGCAAGTCTTTGTGGAACCAACATTCCTACGATGAAACATTGACCGGCCTGGAAGATCTGGCCTGGGCGAAATGGGCTTTGACTCACTCCAATGTTCTTGCTTATGTACCCGCAGCCGAGATAATCCATATTCACAATGAGACACCTGCGGGTGTTTTCAACCGTTACAGGCGTGAGGCCATCGCTTTCAAACATATCTACCCCGCGGCGCATTTTAGCCTGTATGATCTTGCGCGAATGTTGACCGGCAATATTTCTAATGATTTGTGGCAGGCAGCCAATCAAAAAATATTTTTTGAAAATTTCGCCAGTATATTCTGGTTCCGTTGGAACCAGTTCTGGGGTACTTACCAGGGTTACCGCCAGTCACCGGAATGGAACTGGCAACTGCGCCAGACATTTTATTATCCCCGCGGTACTGAACCGACGCAACCCGGCAAACGGGATGTGGAACCAATTCGGTATAATAGGTAAGCGATAATTGCCCAGTTTCGCGTATAAATGATTTCTGGCTTTCAAGAAACCGGTAGCAAAACGCGTCTGAACTAAGAGTTATGCCTGTGCTCAACGCGGGCACGATCATTCGAAGGATAAGATTGACAGACAAACCCAAACCCTCCGCTCAACCTGAATTCAGAAAACTAAAGGAGTTTTTCAACTCAAAGATCAGGAACGCCAGCCTGCCGGCCTGGTGCGGGCCTCTGATGCTATTTGTGACTTGTTTCTTCTCTTTTGGAATTCTTCTGTCCAGATTGGGTTTTTTCCAGGATGACTGGCATCACGTGTATTATGCTTATGCCGAAGGCGTCAGTGGTCTGATGCGCTTCCTGTTCACAGACAGCCGCCCTCTGGCCTTCATCGCTTATGTACCTTTATTTAAACTGCTTGGTTTCAACCCGGCCAACTGGCACTGGTCGTTGATGATCCTGCGCTTCCTGACCGTGCTGACATTCTGGTACGCGGTCAGATTGGTGTGGCCGAATCTGACTGGCATGGCAGTCTGGCTGGCGCTGTTATTCGCCGTTTACCCGGCTTACCCGCTCCAATCCTTATCAGTGGCTTACAGTCTGCACTGGATCATGTACCTGGTTTTCATGCTTTCAGTGGTAATGATGCTGAAAGCCGCTCGTAACCCAAAATCATATCTTCTGTACACCGGCCTGGCGCTGATCCTGCAGTTGTTTCATCTTTTGATGATCGAATATTATTCCGGGTTGGAATTCGTCCGGTTGATCCTGCTGTGGTTTGTTTTCTCGAATAATCCCGGCACTAGTACGGGAAGTGAAATTTCCTATTTAAAGCGTTGGAAGCAAGTTCTCAAGCAATGGCTGCCTTACCTTCTGGTACTTGGCATATACGCCGCCTACCGGATGTCTTACCATACCATCTATGGATACGATCGCTTTACATCCAACTTGCTGAACAGCCTGATTCATACACCGATGACGGGAATCCCGTTTTTCATCCAGACTGTCCTGCAGGATTCCGCTTTTGTGCTGATCTCGCCCTGGATAGCCACCGTGGACCCGGCCCTGATCGATTTCAGCCGCGGTACCACTTTTGTCATTTTGGCAATCATCCTGGGATTCAGTTTGCTTGGCTATTTTGTTGTTTCACGCCTGGAAACGCAAAAGAAAGAAGAAACACACCGGTCTACTCGCCAGATCATTTTGACCGGCGCGCTTGCCATGTTCTTCGGGCTGCTGCCTCCCTGGCTGGCGGATATGTTCTTGTTTTCCAAAAATCCGTTGTGGAGTGGCCGGCTGGCTCTGGGAGCGATCCTGGGGGCCAGTATGTTGCTGACCGGGTTCGTTTATCTGCTGGTCGACCGGCCCGCTTACCGTCACCTGGTGTTGAGTATCCTGTTGGGATTGGCGGTTGGGTTCCAGGCTCAAACCGCGCGTGATTTTCAGACTTCCTGGGATAAACAACTTCAGTTTTACTGGCAGATGTCTTGGCGGGCACCTGGCCTGCAGCCCAATACCATGGTGGTGGCTGATTCTGAGATACTGCCTTATATGGGTTATTACCCCACCGCTTTTGCGCTTAACGTTTTATACGGCCCCCAGGTTGGGGCCCCCGGGTCAGTCAACCCCACCTTGCGGGGTGCCACCGCGCCGATGTACTGGTTCAATAACGGCTCTGAGCACATGAATTGGACAAATTTTCAGCACGGCCAGCCGGTTGAAATTGCCCGCTACAGTTCTGTCTTTACTGCCACAAACCAGGCGGTGCTTTCAATTACTTTTGAGCCACAGCAGGGACAATGTTTATGGGTGCTGAGACCTTCTTACTCTGAAGTGCGTTCATTTACCGATGAAGCCTATCGCTGGATGGCCATCTCGAATCTTAATCTAATCCAACCGCAGTCAACCACGTTATGGAATAATCCCGGTTCCAGTACGGGACCGCCATCCGCAGTGTTTGGAAGTGAGCCCAAACACACCTGGTGTTATTATTATGAAAAAGCCGATCTTGCCAGTCAACAAAAGAACTGGCAAACAGTCACCGGACTCTGGAAGGACGCCAAAGACAAGGGTTTTCATCCGGGCGCCAGCATTGAATTGATCCCTTTCATTGAGGCCGAAGCCAGAACTGGTGATTGGACCACCGCGCGTGAACTGACCAACATGGCGGATGTTTTGCCACCGGTTGAGAAATCTTTATTATGCAGCTTGTGGAGAGAGATTGAAACCAGTACTACGCCCAGTGGGCAGCGCGATCAGGTCATTCTGCAGGTGAAACAAAAACTTGGGTGCCAGGGGTAATCAAACCATGCCTGATATTGCTGCTCTTGTTCCAATGCGCCATCACAGCCAGCGTGTACCCGGTAAGAATTATCGCAGCCTGGCGGGCAAACCGTTGTACCAGTACATCATCGAAACCCTGTTGGATGTGCCCGAAGTAACCACCATCCTGGTGGACACCGATTCCCAGCCCATCATGGATGGACTGCGCGCCAGCTTTCCGCAAGTTAGAATCATTGAACGGCCAGAACATCTGCGCGCCGACGCCATCCCTATGAATGAAATCCTGACCTACGACACCGGTCAGGTACAGGCTGATTTTTTTCTTCAGACTCACAGCACCAACCCGCTGCTTAAGGCTGCGACTCTCTCGCAGGCAATCCAGAGTTTTCTGTCTCAACACCCTGTCTATGACTCAATGTTTTCAGTCACCCGCCTGCAAACTCGCTTGTGGGATGGGCTGACGCGCGCTATCAATCACAACCCGGCAATCCTGTTACAGACCCAGGATCTGCCCCCGGTTTTTGAAGAAAACTCGTGTTTCTACCTGTTCAAACGCGACAACCTGCTTTCCCGGCGCAACCGTCTGGGCGATCGTCCCTTGATGTTTGAAGTCCCGCGCCATGAAGCTGTCGATATTGATGATGAGTTTGATTTTCAAATTGCAGACTTGATGATGCGTAACCAGAACCGGGAAAAAGCCGGCCAATCGGGTACGCAGCAGGAACATTCCATCCATGAATGATGAACTCAAGAAAAATGGCCGGATGGAAACCTGGCTGGCCGGCGGTCTGATCATTGTGGTCGCGGCGCTGACCTATGGCATTTTGATTCCCCAACTGGGTTTTTACCGGGATGACTGGTATATGCTCTGGGCCGGTCAGTCTCCTGGCGGGTTGACCGCCATCACCCGCCTTTTCCTGACCGACCGGCCGCTGATAGGCTGGGTATACGCGCTGATTTTTAAATTCATCGGTACAAACGTGCTGTGGTGGCAGCTTTTTGGCCTGGTACTCAAGATACTGACCGGGTTATCCGCGCTCTGGCTGCTCAGGCTGATCTGGCCGGGCAAACGCCTCGAAACGCTCAGCGCCGCCCTGTTGTTTGTGCTTTACCCTGGTTTTTATCAGCAGCCGGTGGCCGCCACCTTTTGCATTGACCTCCTGGGTTTGAACGCAATCATTTGTTCCATGGCCCTGACGGTGTTGGCTGTCAAAACAACGAACCGCGTTCTCAAGGTGCTCTATATCCTGGCGGCCATGCTGCTTGGGCTGGTGAACCTGGGCCTGTATGAAGCCACCATTGGTTTGGAAGTGGTGCGCTGGGCTCTGGTCTGGTGGATGACGCACGAAGGCGGCCAGAACCAGCCTCAGCCTGTCAACCCCGAAAGCCCCACTAAAAAAACGACTATCCTTTCCAGTGTCCGCCCGTTGTGGAATAATCCCGGTTCCAGGACGGGATGGAATAATCCCGGCTTCAGGACGGGATTGCTGGCCCTGTCGCCCTACCTGTTGATGCTGGCGGGGTTCCTGTACTGGCGACTGTTCATTTTTACCAGCGTCCGCCGCGCCACCAGCGTCAGCGTTCTGCTCAGTGATTACGCCAGCAACCCGCTGCTCAGCTTTGTTCAAATCCTGATCGGCTATCTGAAAGATCTGTTTGAAACCATTGTGCTGGCCTGGTTTGTGCCGTTTTACCAGTTCACTGCTGGCGGCCGTTTTAATAACTTCATTCTGGCCCTGGGGGTTGCAGTTGGCGTGCTGATCCTGATTGGCGGATATGCTTTCTGGTACCGTCGCCATGCTACTGAACTTATGGGTACTTTCCATCTGGCCTCTGAAACCAGCGGCGCAGATTTACGCTCATTTGTGTGGATCGGTTTGATCGGTGTGCTGATTCCCTCGGCAGTCATCGACCTGTTGGGGCGCAATGTCTTGTTCAGCAACCAGTGGGATCGTTACACCACCCAATCCATGCTGGGTGTGGCTGTCCTGGTTAGCGGCTGCATCTTTTATTTTTTACGCGCTCCGGCTCGCTGGCCGGTGATCATGGGGCTGGTTTTTCTGGCGGTCATGACCCAGGTTCACAGTGCCGCGGAATACGCCCGTTTTTGGGATTACGAGCGCGGTCTGGTCTGGCAGTTATCCTGGCGCACGCCCGGTTTTCAACCGGGCACCACCCTGATCGTCTCGCTGCCGGAGGGCTATCACCTGGCCGAAGAATACGAAATTTGGGGGCCGGTCAACATGGCTTTTTACCCCGCTCAACCCATGCAGGTCACGGGTCAGGTGCCAACCGATAGAACTGTGCTGGATTTGAAAGATAAGACGCTCGATAAACGTTCTCTGCGTAATATTAATGTGCGCCGGGACTACGGCAAACCGCTTATTATCAGCATGCCTTCCGTCAATTCCTGTTTCCATGTACTGGATGGTCAGCATCCAGCTTTGCCGTTTTTCGAAGGCAGCCAAATCAAAGATATTGCCAGTTATTCCAATATCAAGTTGCTTGACCTTTCGGCGCGGCCGGTACAGCCGGCTGCCTCCATTTTTGGAGAAGAGCCGCCGCATAGCTGGTGTTATTACTATCAGCAAATCGAGTTGGCTCTACAATCCGGCAAGTTCGGCGCAGCCTCGACCCTGGCAGATAAAGCCATCCAGGAAGGTCTGAAAGCCTCGGACCAAACCGAGTGGCTGGCCATCGTTGAAGCGTATGCCAGCACAAACCAGATTGACAAGCTCAATACTGCTGCCGGGCAAATCGACAAGGATTTGCGCAAGAGCATTTGCCTGCAGCAAGCGCAAATCACATTGACCACACAAACTCCCTATGCGGGGCTGGTACACGCAGCCCTGTGCATTGGGGGCTGATTTCATTCAATCTTTTTTACTGCAATATTCGGATAAGCCATGAAGATAAAAAACTATTTTTGGCCGCTTATGCTGTTTCTGCTGATCATCTCAGCGGCGGTCTATTTACCGTTGGTTGCCAGCCTGGGTTATTTCAAGGATGACTGGTATCTGATCTACGATGCCCATTCCCAGGGCGCCAGTTTCTTCCATGAAATTTACCGTGTCGACCGTCCCGCGCGCGGCTACTTCTTGCAGTTCATTTATTCGATGTTTGGCGACCGCGTGCTGTTGTACCACATTAGCGCTTACCTGTATCGTTTCCTGGCAACGGCGGCTTTATTCTGGGCGCTGGTTAAAACATTTCCACGCCGTACCGGCCCCAGCTTCCTGGCTGCCCTGTTGTTCCTGGTATATCCAGGCTTTCTTTCGCAAATCAACCCCATTGATTATCAATCTCAATTGATGAGTCTCTGCCTGGCGTTGATCTCCATCGCTCTGACGGTACAGGCTATCCACGCTGAAAACCGCGCCTTGCGGATCGTTTACACTTTGCTATCGATTCTGACCGGGCTGGTCTACCTTCCACTGGTGGAATATTTTATTGGTTTTGAAGCTCTGCGGTTGGTTCTGGTTGCGACCTTTGTGCTCCGTCAAAAAAACGGATCCATCAGAACGATGATTGCACCCTTGCTGCGGGTATGGCTGCCTTTTCTATCTATCCCGGCCATTTTCCTTGTCTGGCGGTTGTTCTTTTTTGCCGCCGAAAGACGCGCCACGGATGCATCCGTCCAGCTTGGACAGGCTTTCAGCTCTCCTTCTGCCATCCTGGGCTGGTTCATTGCGCTTCTGCAGGATTCAATCAAAGCCGCTTTGCTGGCATGGGCGGTGCCCGTCTATAACATGGCATTTAACCTCCGGATGCGGGATTTTCTTGCCGGATTGGGGATTTCAATTCTTGTGATCGGGCTGACCTTGCTGGGGCTGTGGCTCTCCAGGCGCGAATCAATCGCGGAGGGCGGGCAGGAAGCCAGCGAAATTGATTGGCGGCTGATCTTCCTGTTCGCGGGGCTGATCGTTGTGGCGGCCGGTCTGCTGCCTGTGATCCTGGTCAATCGCCGCGCGGATTTTACTGATTATTCCCGCTACCTCTTGGCCAGCGCGGCCGGAGCAGCCATACTGATCACAGCGCTACTGTATTATCTGGAGCAAAAATTTATCCGTACCAGCTTGATCATCTTGTTAATGTTAGGAGCCGTATTCACCCAGTATGCCAACGCGGTACAGGGTGCCCTGGAAACCCGCAATATGAACGATTTCTGGTGGCAAGTCACCTGGCGGGTGCCTGGCATCAAACCGGGCACGACCCTGGTGGCTGATTACCCGGTGGGCGCGATCGAGGAAGATTATTTTGTATGGGGCCCGGCCAACATGATCTACCAGCCCGGCCCGCAAAGCCTGATACCGATCGAGATCAAAATTCCGGCCGCCGTGCTGACTGATGAGACTGTTATTCAAATCATGCACGGGAAGGGCAACGAAACCCAGCTCCGCCGCGGGAATGATGTGGTGCGCGATTTCTCCAATGTGCTTGTGCTGACCCAGGCCACACCATCTGGTTGTGTGCGTGTGATCAACGGCGCCTCACCTGAATTATCCGAGAAAGATCAGCAGCGTATCATGCTGGTGGCGTCTGCCTCCAGGATTGATGATGTCCTCACAAGCGCCCCTCCGCCCCCCGCTCCAACGGCTTTCTTCGGTGCAGAACCGCCGCACGGTTGGTGTTATTATTATCAGAAAGCCGCGCTTGCCCGCCAGCAGAACGATTGGAAAACTGTTTCCAACCTGGGAGACAAGGCCCTGGCTGAGGGCTATTATCCGTCTGATAAGATTGAATGGATGCCTTTTCTGCAGGCGTATGTCACGCTCGGTCAAAAAGAGAAACTACACCGCTTCGTCAGCATCATGGGAGAAAGCCCTTTTATCCAGAAGCAGGTTTGCACTGCGCTGAGCGCTGCTGCCAAAGATCCGGATTTGCTTGCCACAGTTAAGGAAGATTTTTGCCAAAGGTAACCTATGCCCACCATCCTTTTTTCTGCCCCCTATATGCTCCCCTTTGTGGAACGCTTCCGCCCGATTTTAGAGCGCCACGGTGTTGAATTGATTCTGGCGGATGTGCACGAACGCCTGGAAGAAGCTGATATTCTGAAATATGCCGGGCAGTTTGACGGCACCATTTGCGGTGATGACCGTTATACCCCGCGCGCGCTGGAAGCCTGCGCTCCACGCCTGAAAATCATCTCAAAATGGGGCACGGGTGTTGATTCAATTGACGCCGAAGCCTGCGAACGCCTGGGCATCAAGATCGGGCGCACCCCGAATGCTTTCACCCTGCCTGTGGCGGATACCGTCATGGGGTATATGCTGGCTTTCGCCCGCCGCCAACCCTGGATGGATCGGGCCGTAAAAAATGGCGAATGGGAGAAAATCCCCGGCAAAGCCCTGCATGAACAAACCCTGGGGATCATTGGGGTCGGTGCGATCGGCAAGGCTCTGGCCCGCCGCGCGCGCGCTTTTGGTATGCAGATCATAGGCACAGATATTGTGGAGATCGACCATGTCTTTGTTGCTGAGACCGGGATCAAGATGACGAGCCTGGAGTACCTTCTGTCCAACGCAGATTACATTTCCACCAATTGCGATCTAAACCCCACCTCCCGCCATCTGATCAACGAACGCAGTCTGGCGCATGTCAAACCCAGCGCCATTCTGATCAACGCTGCTCGTGGGCCGATCATCAAGGAAGATGATTTGATTGCGGCTCTGCAAAACAAGAAACTGGGCGGGGCTGCATTGGACGTTTTTGAAGTTGAGCCGCTGCCCCACGACAGCCCGCTGTTGAAGATGGATAATGTCATGCTGGCCCCGCACAATGCCAATTCCAGCCCGGCTGCCTGGGAGCGGGTGCATTGGAATACCATCCGAAATCTGCTGCAGGGTCTGGGCATATCCCCGGATTTCTAAGCCCACATGATCGTGGTGGGAAGCCCACATGATCGTGGTGGGAAGCCCACATGATCGTGGTGGGAAGCCCACATGATCGTGGTGGGAAGCCCACATGATCGTGGTGGGAAGCCCACATGATTGTGTTGGGAAGCCCACAGGAGTTTAATAATGGAAAAAGAAAATAAAACAGTGATCATCACAGGTGCAGGTGGTGGAATCGGCCGCGCTACGGTGGCCCTGTTTGCAGAAAAAGGCTGGCAGGTGATTGGTGTGGACCGCGCACCCTTTGGCGAGGGTTTCCCGCAAAATGGTGTCTTTATTCAGGCCGATATTTCAGATGCCAGCCAGCTCGGTAAAATCTTTGAACAAATCTGCCAGGCCACCGACAGCCTGCAAGTTCTCGTCAACAACGCGGCGGTTCAGGTGGCCAAGCCCCTGGTGGACACGACCGTGGAAGAATGGGATGCGGTCATGGCTTCCAACCTGCGCCCGGCCTTCCTATTCATGAAATATTCGTACCCTTTGCTCAAGGCCGCGGGCGGCGCAGTTGTGAATGTTTCCTCTGTTCACGCCGTGCAAACTTCGGTTAACATCGCCGCGTATGCCGCCAGCAAAGGCGGGTTGTTGGCCCTGACCCGCGCCATGGCGATTGAGTTTGCGCCGGATAACATCCGCGTCAATGCCATTTTGCCCGGGGCAGTCGATACTCCCATGCTGCGCGCCGGGCTGGGACGCGGCCATGTTGGACAGGGCGATATGCAGTCGCGCCTCGATAACCTGGCGCGCAAAACTGTCAACGGCCGTGTTGGTCTGCCGTCCGAAATCGCCCATGCCATTTATTTCCTGGCGGATAACGAGCAGTCTTCCTTTATGACCGGACAGGCTATCGTTGTGGATGGCGGCGCCACTGCCCGCCTGAGCACAGAATAAGGTTACAACACTCCGTAATTATGAAACAATCCCTCAAGGAATCGCGGCTGTGGCCGTTCATCCGTGATACATATATCGGCCTGCGCGATTTGCCGCAATTACCAGCTGCCTATTTGCATCCCTGGCGCCGCACTGCCCTTGAACGCCTGGCTGCGCTCAAGGATATTCACGCTGGCAAACGCGCCTTTATTATCGGGAACGGGCCCAGCTTGAAGCAGACCGACTTAAGCAAGCTCAAAGGCGAGCTGACCTTTGGCATGAACCGCATTTACTTGATGTTTCCGGAATTGGGTTTTAACACCACCTACCTGTCGGTGGTCAACGATCTGGTGATCGAACAGACCGCGGCTGATCTGGCTGGTCTGCAAATGCCCAAGTTCCTCACCTGGCGATCCCGGCGCTTCTTTGGGCCGACCCAATTTGAAGGCGATAAATATAACAACCTGCCCACTTTCCTTTACACAACCTACGACTCCCCACGCTTTTCCAGTGATGTCCGTGGCAGGGTATGGGAGGGTGCCACTGTTACCTATGTGACCATGCAGTTGGCCTTCCACATGGGAGTGCGGGAAGTCATTCTGATCGGTGTTGATCACAACTACATCACCACAGGTAAGCCAAACACTACCATAACATCCCAGGGCGATGATCCGAACCACTTTTCAGGCCAATACTTTGGCAAGGGTTTTCGTTGGCAGCTACCGGACCTGGAAACATCCGAAATCGCTTATCGCATGGCCCGCCAGGCTTATGAAAACGCCGGCCGCCGCATTGTGGATGCCACCGTGGGCGGTAAGCTGACCATTTTTGAAAAAGCCAGTTATGACTCTCTCTTTTAAGCCGCGCTGGCTGGCTGAAAATTGTAAAAAACAGCAGAAAAACATCTGATTTGAAATCTTCATCGTTTAATCTATTCGATCGCAAATGGGTTCTTGGTCTGCTCCTGGCGGTACTGTTGGGATGCGGGGCTTTTTTACGCTACAGTGACCTTTCGGCGCCGTTGCTGGATTTTCATCCCACCCGGCAGTTGTTTGGGGCGATCAAAGCCCGCGGCCTTTTCTATCAAACCCTGCCGGAGGCCCCCGCCTGGCAAAAAAGCCTGGCAGTCAGGCAGTATGAGGGCGAAGCCACCATCGAGCCTCCTTTGATGGAGCATCTCTCGGCCGATTTATATCAATTCTTCGGCGAGCAAACCGCCATTCCGCGCGCGGTTTCGAGCAGCTTCTGGTTGCTGGGCGGCTTGTTTCTATTCCTGCTGGCCCGCAACCTGACCGGCTCCTCCCCGGCTGGCGCGGCCAGCCTGGCTTTTTACCTTTTGCTGCCGTACGCAGTCTCCGCCAGCCGCGCCTTCCAGCCTGACCCATTGATGGTGATGCTACTGATCCTTTTCTGGTGGAGCATCGAAAACTGGAGCCGGCAGCTTTCATGGAAATGGGCCCTGATTTCGGGTCTTTCTGGCGGGCTGGCAATTTTTATCAAGTTCCCGGTGGTATTTTTTGTGATAGGTGGTGCGTTTGGTATCATTTTCGGGCGCGTTGGCCTGATAAACGCGTTCAAAAAGCCCCAAACCTGGGGCATTGTTTTGTTGGGCATTCTTCCCCCAGCGGTTTATTTATATTATGGCACTGTCCTGCACGGTTTTCTAGGACAACAGTTTGGAGACCGGTTTTACCCGGAATTGTGGATCACCCCGATTTTTTATCTACGCTGGTTTCTAAAAGTACAGAATGTTGCCAGTATCCTGTGGATTGGGCTTGCCTTATTGGGGTGTTTCGTTTTTAGCAGCAAGACAGTCAGGGTTTTTCTGGGTAGTTTGCTGGCAGCTTATGTCGTTTTTGGGTTGATCTTTGCTCATCATATTTCCAGCCATGATTACTACAGCCTGCCACTTGTTCCGATTCTGGCGCTGGGATTGGCGCCGCTGGCTGCAGTCATCTTGTCAGCCCTCCGGTTGCGCTTCCTGCCAGGTGTTTCTCAATCAGAGTCCGCCGGGATGAGCGCCCCGGCCGAGTTCGGGGTTCCTGGAATATTTTTACAGGCGTTCATCGTCCTTATTTTTATAAGTTCTCTCTTGCTTTACACGGTCAACCAATACCTTGACGAACGCACCAATGATTATCGCCCGCAAGCCGCTTTCTGGGCGCAGGTTGGGGATGCAATCGGTCACCAGCCTGGCGTCCTGGCTCTGACCACTGATTATGGTTATTCTCTGGCGTATTACGGCTGGCAAAACTCCAGCCCCTGGCCGCCCTCGCTTCCTGCGCAGGAATTTCGCGACACTTTCAAACGCCTGGCATCCAATAAAACCTACTTTCTTGTCACCGATTTTGATGAGTACAAGCGTGAACCTGAGCTGCAAAAACAGCTCACCGAAAATTATCCGATCCTGGCCCAGAGCCGGGATTTCATCGTCTTTGATTTGTATCATCCCAAAAAGTAGGCTGCCGGTTTTATGCGCGTCTCAATCGTGACCCCTTCTTATAATCAGGCCAGCTTTTTGGAGCAAACCATTTGTTCGGTGCTCGATTCAGCCGGGCCAGCCTCTGAATATTTTGTCATGGATGGGGGATCCACCGATTCGAGTGTAGAAATCATTAAGAAATATTCAAACCGGCTGACAGGTTGGGTCTCAGAAAAAGATCAGGGGCAGGCCGATGCCATCAATAAAGGTTTGCGGAAAACCACAGGGGAAATTGTTGCCTGGTTAAATTCGGATGATTATTATTTGCCCGGCGCGATTGAACGCGCCAGCCTGGCCTTTGAACAAAACCCGCAAGCCAGCCTTGTTTATGGCGATGTTTTTTCGGTCGATGCGCATAATCGCGTCTTTAACGTGCAAAAATTTCGATCCTATGATTTGATGGATCTACTATCTTTCAATATCATCAGCCAGCCGGGTGTTTTTATCCGGCGTTCCGCGCTGGATCAGGTTGGGCTGCTCGATCCAAGCTACCACTGTTTGCTGGATCATCATCTCTGGCTGCGTTTAGCCCACCTGGCACCCATTGTTTACATTCCTGAGACCCTGGCAGCTGCGCGTTATCACGTGGACGCCAAGAACCTGGCTCGTCCAGTGGAATTTGGCAGGGAAGCCTTTCGGATTGTGGATTGGATGAAATCATCGGACGAATTTGGAACATTGTTTGTGCATAATAAAGCCCGGGTGCTGGGCGGTGCCAACCGTTTTGATGCTTATTACTTGCTGGAAGCCGGGTTATATACTCAGTCCCTCACAGCCTATGGCCGGGCATTTCGTTACAATCCCGCGGCCGCGCTAAAAGACTGGCACCGTATCGTTTACGCCTTGTTGGCCTTGGCCGGGTTGAAAAACCTGCGCGCTGTTTTTATGCGCATGCGTGAATGGCGAAAAGGCATGTAAACTGACTTTCTCCAACATTTCGCCTTTCGCCAGGAGGATACTGGCAGGTTGTTGAATCGTGGTACGATTCTTTGTTTGAATAGCAAAGTTCTCCTGGCTGGCTGCCAGCCAGAAAGAATATTTTCAGGATTTGAAACAGGAAAACCCATCCATGACCTTTCTTCAATGTATCAGGGATAAAGTGAAAAACGATCGGTCGTTTGTCATCTGCGTTCTAACCATTTTGATTGTCTGCGGCTCGACGTTTGCGCTCCAGAATAAAATTGTCGGTTTTGAACCGGGATATGATGCCCTGCAGCCCAAACATCATGGATGGGTATCCTCCCAGGGCCTGGCGATTATGACTACCGCGACCCTGGAAAATCATTTCGTTGGTTACGCGGTCGCCATGAAGGATTCTCAGGATAATCCTCTCTATGATTATTTTGATCGTTATCCTATTTTCTTCAGCGCGACCTTTAACCGGTTAATCTCATTATTTAACAAATTATCTGACAAGGTTTATGCCGCCAAACAGGGTATGAACTTGATTTTCCTGGCAACCTTGATCATGGCTTTCTTGATTCTTGACAAGTTGACTGGAAATAAATTATTGGCGCTCAGTGTTGCTTTGCTAACCTTTGCCAATCCATTTTTACTTTTCTACAAAGATATGGTGCATTTTGACCAACCAGCGCTCTTTGGCTGTTTCCTGTTGATCTATGCTATGGTTGTTTACAAACTTGATGGGAAAAAGATCCTCTTAATTATTTCCACTTTTGTGGCGATTGGACTTGGCCGGGGCTATGCATCCTACCCAATATTGATGCTGCTGGTTGGCTTTGAAGCCATCCTGATCCTGAAATCTAGAAATTTAAATCTCAAAAACAAGCTATTAACCATCCTGAAGCAACCTTCTTTTCTATTGTTGGTGTTTGGAATTATTTGGGGTGCCAGTCTGCTATCTTACAATATTGTGATGGAAGCCAATAAAAGAGATATTTCCATCTCCAAAACCAGTATCGTTGACAGTGCGCAAAGAAGGCTATCTCTGAACCCGGAATTTAATCAAGCCAATGAAGGTATCATCAACTGGCAGGAATTCACGGTCAGCGAAGTTAACCGTATTATTCAGTGGGCTTTCCCCTACAATAAGGTCAATCTGGAGTTTTTGGGGAACAGCATTTTGCTCATATTAATGCTTATCATCATTGGGATATTTATCTTCCTGCAAACCACTGAAAAGCGGATCATTTATTTGATCATTATATTATTTGGTTTTGGATGGCTGATCCCGCTCCGCAACCTGGCAGCCTTTCATGATTACACCACAATGTATTATGTGGGTATCCCGCTGATTTTTTTCCTGGCCTTATTTTCATTCATCAAGCTGCCCGGTAAGCTATCCTATCTTCTGCTGGTGGTTGCGCTGGCGATCTATTTAAATGCCCTGGTTCAGGTTAAACATTTGCACGAAAGCATCGCTGGAAGCGCCAACCAGTACACTTATGACTTCATGCAAATTGATGAAAAGATTGTTGGTACCGGCAACAATATATTCATGAAAAATGTTGTTCCTTATGCGCCTTATGTGCCGGTGTTTTATCTGCCGGGTCAGTATATTTCACCGATAGAAGTGGCTGATTATGTCATTTCTGAGAACAGAAATTATGGGCCAGACAACCTGACACCCCAAAATCACATCATGTTTCTTTTCAAAGCTAAAAAATGAACCAACCGCTCATTTCCATCGTCACCCCATCTTTCAACCAGGCCCGTTATCTGGAAGCCACTATTCACTCGGTATTCGATCAGGATTATCCTGCCCTGGAATATATTATTATGGATGGTGGTTCGCATGACGGCTCGCTGGAAATAATTCAGCGGTATGCCAGCAGGCTGGCATGGTGGGTGTCTGAACCGGATAAAGGCCAGACCGACGCTCTCAATAAAGGGTTTTCTCTGGCCAAAGGCCAGATACTGGCCTGGATTAACTCAGACGATACCTATGAGCCAGGTGCCCTGGCCGCTGCCGCCCGATATTTCACAGACCACCCCAAAACCGGGCTGATCTATGCCAATACGAATTTCATCGATGAAACCGGTCGCAAAATCGGGCGATTTCCTGCCGCCCAGACTGATTATCAGCGATTGCGGCAGGGTTATGTGCACATTCCCCAGCAAGCCGCTTTTTTTCGCGCCGATCTCTGGCGGCAGGTTGGACCGCTTGATCCGGATTTTTACTTTGCCATGGATTATGATCTGTGGGTGAGACTGGCAAAACTCGCACCCCTGACCTATCTGCCAGATCAAACCTGGGCAAACTTTCGCTTGCACACCAGCGGGAAAACCATCACCGCAGATGACCGTTGCTGGCCCGAAATGTTAAAAGTCCACTACCGTGACGGCGGTTCGTTCATATCACCGATTGTTGCCAAGTATTATGTCCGCAAACTGGTCGCCCCCGTATTGAACTGGCGCCGGAAGCAGCAAATGCGCTCAGGAGAGAAGGAATGAAAACCTTGCTGGCCCCCGCTTCAATGAATGATGTTATCCGGCTGCTGCGTGCCTGGCGCTTCTGGGTTCTGGGCGCGCTAATTGGCGGTTTGGCTGGCACGGCGTTCTATTTTGTCAGCCCACCCGATTATCGCGCACGCGCCACAGTGGTGGTTAGCTTCAATATGGAAAAAGCCTGGCCAAATAAACCGGACAATGAATTGTTCTATTACCTGGAGCGTGAAAGCCGCAAGGTTGAGGAAGTTGCCTGGTCGGATGCGACGCTTCAGCAGGTGGCCGGGCAAACAAATTTAACAGTTGCAGAATTGCGTTCTGGAAAGCTCGAACTCAGCCAGCCGCAGGATGGCGGATGGCATTTTTATGCCAGCGATCCTTCCCAAAAAACCGCCAATGAGTTGGCAACAGCCTGGGCGCAGGTTTTCACCGCTCAGGTGCAGCAGGGCATCCAGGATGCGGTTGCGCTGGATGCAGCTCGTCAGGCGCTCGCACGCAGCCCAGGTGATGCCAAAATCCAGGCCCAAATCAAAGATCTTGAAGCAAAATCATTCGCGGTCACTCCCGAATTACAGGTTTCACTGGCGCAAAGCAAGGATCTCGCCACCACCCGTAAAACCGGCCTGGGGGTTTATTGTCTCGTGGGTGCGGGTTTGTTTTTGCTGCTGGCTGGTCTGGTGATTTTATTCATACCGAACTTATGGGTATTTTCCATGGGAGACCGAAAAAGTGCCTAAGCCCTCGGCCAGTTCCACCCTGAACGATTTGCTTAGCAAATCGTGGGTACTTTCCATTTCCCGACTGCTCTGGGCGCTTGTTTTGGTGACTCTGCCAGTTACCAGCTTTCGATTTATGCCATTCATGGGTTCTGGTACCTACGTCCGCCCGCTTGCGTTATATCCATTGGCCCTGCTTCTGCCAGTTTTGCTGGTCAGGCTGAGACGGGGAGAGATCGTCCGCCCGTGGCCCGGTACTTTGACCATCCTGCTGGCGTTTATGTTAGCCGCGCTGGCCGCCACTGCCTTTGGCGCGCTCCTGACTCCCCTTGAGTTGCGAGGCGCAGGTTATCTTGATCGTGCTGTACGCGCAATCCTGACGGTGATGATCGGCCTGGCATTTTTTATCGCGGCGGCCTGGATGAACCAGAGTGAAGCAGATTTGAAATTTTCGGTTAAATGGCTTTTGATCGGTCTGGCGGCTGATTTGGGCTGGGGGGCGATCCAGTTCATTGGTCTGAACAGTGGGCACCGCAATCTACTGCTCAAATTCCAAAACCTGTTTTCTGTGCGTGGTCTGGTGAAAAACAAGCGCATTTCAGGTTTTGCGTATGAACCTTCCTGGTTTGCCGGGCAAATCGCCACCTTATACCTGCCCTGGCTGATTGCTGCGCTATTGATGGGTTACAGGGCGTTGGTGAACAAGCAACCCGAAGGCGGTCCATCTGGAAATTTTTTGGCAATCGTTGGAAAATGGATCCGCCCCTGGCTTGAACCTGTTCTATGTCTGGCCGCTGCCGCAGGGTTGCTGATGACTTATTCTCGTTCAGGTCTTTTGATCGCCTTCCTCGCGGCGGTATTCACCTTCTTATTGGCTGGCAGGCAGGCTATTTCCGCGGCCTGGCATTGGGTACTGGCAGGCTTTGAGCGCCAACGCTGGATCAGTTTTACAGCGCTGATGAAAACCGCCGGGATACGCGTAGTGCTGGCATTTCTGATTTTGGCGGTTATGTTAGGTTCAGTTGTCTTTCTGACCAATAAGGGCTATATCGCTGTGTTTTTCAAATCTGGGAAAACCGATATTTTCTCTTTTGTCCAGAGTGTTTATCTTGGGCCGCGACTGGCTTATGTTTCCGCTGCCATGCAGGCTTTTGAAAGCCATCCTTTGACCGGTGTTGGCCTGGGCGCGAGCGGCTTTTGGATTTATCCAAACATGCCAGATTGGGCGCTTTCCGGCGACCCCGAGATTGCCAAGCAAATGAGTCCGAATACCCTCGATCTGTACCCCAATTCAAAGGTTCTTTATGTGCGCTTGCTGACCGAAACCGGCCTGGCAGGCTTCATGCTTTTCCTTGCCTTCTACCTTTCTCTTTTCGGAGATGCCCTTAGTTTGTTGCGCTCAACGGACCGGGCAGGCCTCTGGCTGGCCGCCGCCGGGATATTTACTTTGACAGCAGTTTTTTTAATGGGCATTTCTCAAGATTCGTTTGCGATGCCTGAAATGTGGGTCAATCTGGGCATCCTGGCCGGCGCCGTTGGAGCTTTTACTCATCAACCACTGCAAGAAGTTGCTGATTCTAAATTTTCTGTTTAACCGGCCTGTTAACTTACCAATCTACTACCAGGATTTCTTATGATCATTCTTTCTGTAGGTATGCCGCGCGCTGGATCGGGCTGGCATTACAACCTCGTACATGACCTGATGGCCACCAGCGGCTGTGATGATGCTCGAGAAGTTCGGGCGAATTTTGGGCTGCAAGGCATCCTGACGGATGTGAATTGCAACATCGGTGTGTTGAGCGCCCGGCGTTTGTTAATGGTGGCCCGTCCCGCCTTGCTAGGACATACCTTTGTCATCAAAGCACATTCGGGCCCAACCATCTGGGCGCGTGCGATGATCGGGGGTGGGCTGATTCGCGCCACTTATATCTATCGCGATCCGCGAGATGCAATGCTTTCAGCTTATGACTACGGTAAACGCGTGTTGGAGAAACAGGGTCGCCCCAACGCTTTTTCTCATCTGACAGATTTTCAGAAGACGCTTGATTTCTTCACAGAATATGTTCAAGACTGGGATAAGTGGATGCAGGTTTCGGGTGTTCTGACTGCCCGTTACGAGGATTTGCTTCAAAATTACGATCAGGAAGCGGAAACCCTGGTCAGGTTCTTAGGTCTCAACCCTGTCGATGAAGCTGTCAGAGCTGTGGTTACAAAATATCGTTCTGATGGGCAGGTACAGGCCCAGCAAGGTACGCATTTTTTCAAAGGACAGATTGGCCGTTTCCGAGAGCGCTATTCGGCCGATGAACAAAAAATCCTGGCTGACAAATTTGGGCCTTCTCTTCAGAAAATGGGGTACCAAATTTAATTCGAGTTGTTACTTTATCTTGACATTTTCCGCCCGGATTGAGTTATGATTAAAGTCGTATGATTCATTCTGATTCTCCCTATGTAGTTGACTGGTATGTTGTATCCCTGCGTTGGATTATCCTGTTGGGAACAACGGTATCCCTTTCACTCGCAAACTCGCTTGTCATGCCAAGCACCGCCCTGCTCCTGGCTCTGACGTGTTGGAACATCTACTTAATGGGTATGGCGGGGCAAAACCATCGTGTCAGCCATCATCGGGAAGTTTGTGTGGGGGTTGATCTGGGAGTTGGGGCTTTGTATTTCTGTTTAGCCGGGGGTCTGGCAAGCCCGGCTTGCTGGATTTTACTGCTCCCCCTAATTTCCACCAGTCTTTATTACAATTTGAAAGGTGGAGTTTTGGCGGCCGGGTTGATGGTGTTTATCGAAATCGCCTATGGCTTTTTGTTTGCCAGTAATCTGTTTTTGGTCATTGGCGGCGTTTTCATTACCATGATTTTAGGCACCTTGTTTGGCTATATCAGCCAACAAACGTATAACCAGATTCGGCAAAAACGCCTCAATCAGATCACCCAGCGTGAGAAACAGCAAAAAGTGGAGACAGATCGGCTGCGCGCTATTTATAACATGACTGCGTCGCTTTCATCGATGCTTAGCTACAAGCATGTTCTGGAAGCCGCGCTGGATTTGAGTGTATCGGCTTTGCATGTCGAAGATTCTTCTTCCGATCAGCCAGCTATTCCAGCCGAAGCAAATTACATTAGCGCCTTCCTTTTATTTGAGGGGAACGAGCTTGTTGTGGGTTCAGCCAGACGGTTTTCGCAGGTCGATTTGCGTGCCACATTTCCTGCCAAACAGGGGATCCTTGCGAAAATTATTGAAGAAGGCGAGCCGCTGATTACTGGTAATATCTCCAAGGATCCTGAATTAAGCCGGTTAATTGCCCTGTCGCAGTGCAATTCAATTTATTGTCTGCCCATGCGCAGCGGAATTAATACATACGGGGCAATGATTTTTGGGTATCCCACTCCCAACTACTTTACACGTGAACGCTGTGACGTGCTCGGAATTGTTGGCCGGCAGGCTGTCATTGCTATTCAGAATGCCCGCCTTTACCAGGATCTGGCGGATGAAAAAGAACGCATGCAGGATGCGCAGGAAGAAGCCCGCAAAAAACTGGCGCGTGATCTACACGACGGCCCTACGCAGTCTGTTTCGGCCATTGCAATGCGAGTCAGCCTGGCCCGGCGCATGCTGGATCGCGACCCGAGTGCCGTGGCAGAAGAGCTGGCTAAAATTGAAGATTTAGCTCGCCGTACTACCAAGGAAATCAGGCATATGCTATTCACGTTGCGGCCGCTGGTGCTGGAAACTCAGGGTTTGGTGGCCGCGTTGCAGTCCAACGCGGAAAAGATGAAGGAAACTTACAACCAGGATGTCAGCATTCAGGTTGATAGCCAGCTTGCCACCCAGATTGAGATGGGCAAGAGCGGTGTGATTTTTTACATCGCCGAAGAAGCCATTAACAATGCTCGTAAACATGCCAAAGCTGCCACCATCTGGGTCAGGTTAAATCCGCTGCCGAAACACCCTGAAATTGCCTTTCTGGAAATTTCTGATAACGGTGTTGGCTTTGACGTGGCAGAGGTTGACAAATCTTATGACAAACGTGGGAGTCTCGGGATGGTTAACCTGCGAGAGCGGGCCGAACTGGTAAACGGAATCCTGAACATCCAATCAGCGCCCGGAAAAGGCACTAAAATCCAGGTCTTCATCCCTCTGACGGAAGATGCCGCTGATTTGCTTCACAATGCTCGCGACGGCCAAAAAAATCAATCTGTAAATTAAGGGAATATGCCCCTCTCAGCAGGAATATATTATTTTGATAACGGCGGTGATTGGTCCAAACCTGCGGTTATTCTGATCCATGGCGCGGGAGGCAACAACCTCTCCTGGCCGCCCGAAATTCGGCGGCTGAAAAACCAACGTATTTATGCCATTGATCTGCCAGGACATGGTAAGTCGGAAGGCATTGGAAGCCAGTCGATTGCAGAATACGGCCTCTGCATATTGGATTTCATGAGTTCGCTCAAGATCCAAAAAGCCATTTTTGTGGGCCATTCAATGGGCGGCGCAATTGCGCTCTGGTTGGGAATTCACCACCTCAGCCGTACCCTGGGATTGGGGCTGCTTTCAACCGCTCCCCGGCTGCATGTTTCCAGCGAACTTCTTTCAAACTCCTCGGTGTCCGCAACTATTCCAATTGCCATCAAAAAAGTGATTGACCTATCATTCAGCCCTCTCGCTGATCCACGTACAAAGGAATTAACCGCTCAACGCATGTTGGAGATTCGTTATCCTGTGCTGCACGGCGATTTTTTGGCCTGCAATGCTTTTGATGAAACCAGCCTGCTTGGACGAGCCAAAGCTCCTGCCTTGATTATATGTGGATCGGATGACAGGATGACGCCCATGCGTTATTCAGAAACCATGCACAATCGTCTGAAAAAATCCTTGCTGCACGTTATTGATGGAGCAGGACACATGATTATGCTGGAACAGCCGATGGCGATTGCCAGCATCCTTGAAGTGTTCCTGAATGGGATTTCATATCAGCCAGGTAGTGTCAAGTGAGTTCCCTGGCTAAATATTCGGATTCTGGCTGGGTGCGGGGAGTTCAGAACTGCACATCTTTGAATGCTTTGCGTAAAAGCGGCAGCGCATTCTTCACAGCCAGGGCCCGGTGGCTGAGTTGATTCTTTTCCAACCCGGATAGTTCTGCCATGGTACAGCTCTTTTCAGGGATGAAAAAAATCGGATCATAACCAAAGCCGTTGTCGCCGCGTTCTTCAGGAACGATCTCGCCAAAGCAATCTCCCGCTGCAAAAAACAGGCTGCCGTTTGGGAGGCCGATGGCCAGCGTGGCGTGAAAATGCGCCCGCCAGGGACGTGGAAATCCAGCCAGGTTTTTTAACAAGTAGGCACGCCTTCCGGTATCTGTATCGTTGGGCAAGGGGGAATAGCGCGCCGAATACAAGCCCGGCGCACCTCCAAGGGCTTCGACTTCCAGCCCTGAATCATCCGCGAGACAGATCATTCCGCTGGCCTGGCTATAGGCCAGGGCCTTTTTTCCTGCGTTCTCTTCATAAGTTTGCCCATCTTCAACAACTTCCAAACCCAGCCCGCAATCCTGGGGTGTAACCAACAACACGTCCAGCCCAACCAGCAAATCCTGAAATTCCTTGATCTTGCCCTTATTTGTTGTAGCAATGAGTAATTTTTCCATCAAACAAATACTCTCCCTTTCTCTTTTTCCAAGGTTACCATCTTACCAATCCCCTTTGATGTGCCCAACAGCCCAGCGGATGGCCTCGCGTACCAACGGCTCGGGGTCATTTTGGGCTGCTTCAAGGGCTGTCAGCAGTTCTATTTTTCCGCTGTTCCCGCAGGCGGTGGCGATATTGCGCAAATATCCGCGTCGTTTGGCGCGCTGCAGCGGGCTGTTTTTAAATTTTTGGTTGAATTTCTGTGGTGACAGCGCCAGTTCTTCGGCTAGCGCAGGGGCTGGCATACCGGAACGGGGGTCAAAGGCCGGATCTCCCTGTGAACTGGCAAAACGCTGGTTCCACGGGCAGGTCATCTGGCAAATATCGCAGCCAAAAATCCATTCGCCCATCAGCGGGCGCAGTTCTGGCGGAATTTCAACTTTGTTTTCAATCGTCAGGTATGAAATACAACGGCCCGCCTCAAGGGTACGATCCGCACGGATGCAGTGGGTTGGGCAGGCATCGATACAGCGAGTGCATGTACCGCAGTGATCTGCCCTGAAGGGTTCATCCGGGGGTAGTTCAAGTCCCAGCAATATTTCGGAAAGTAGGAAGGTTGAGCCTAGCCTGGGGTTGATCAGGCAGGTATTTTTCCCGATCCAACCCAAACCAGCCCGCATAGCCAGCTCGCGCTCCAGGATCGGGCCGGTGTCAGTATACCAGCGGTTAGGAATGGCATGACCCACTTGTTCTTCAAGAAATGCAACCAGGGCTTGCAACCGTTCAGGCAGAACCAGATGATAATCTGCGCCCCAGGCATAGGCGGCAACCCGACCGCGCGGCAATGGATCTTCCTCAGGCTGCATCGATTGCGGATTTGCATACGGTGTTCCAAGCACAAGAATGGAACGGCATTCAGGCAGAATCTGGGTTGGGTCGGCCCTGCGCTCAACAGCGCGGGGTTCTGCCAGGTAAGCCATGCCAGCTTGGCGGCCGGCGTTCAACCAGTTCAAGTACACATCCAGATGAGCAGGATGTATGGGCAAGGCAATGCCCGCCAGTGTGAAACCAAGCTGACGGGCTTTTTGCTTGAGCAGCAGGGCTAATTGCCCGGAGGTCATGGCACAATAATCATGACGGTCAGCCCCTGACCAAAGAAAATGCCGCTGGCGTTGGTCAATCTCCAATTTGCAAAATAGTTGGCCGCTTTTTGCGGCGCAGTCAGGTTGACCGATATTTCAGTTTCCTGGCCGGGCAGCACTTCTGCGGGCAGGGCGGTAGGCAAACCACTCATTTTGTCACCAAAACCATAGCTGACGTGATAGGTGGTTTTCCAGGTACAGGTACCGATGTTCTTGACCCGCCAGGTTTTGACAAAGGCCTGGCCGGGGCCCATGTGCGTGCCATCTGCCACCGAGGCATCGCTGACAAATACAGCGTCATCACACCGCGCCAGGGTTGTGGCGGTAGGTACGAGCGCGGGTGTTGCGGCAGTTGGAACGGCGCCCGCCGTGGCGGCAGGTTGGGTGACAGCCGCCGGGACAGGCGTATTTGTGGCTGCCAGGGTTGGCTGGGCTGCGGCTGTTTGGGTAATATTGGCCACCACTGTTTGGACAACGGCGGTTTGGAGGGCGTTGATATCCACCTGTGTAGGGGTGGGAGTGGCGGATGCAGGGCTGGCACAGGCGCTTAACAGGATTAAGGATAAAAAGATTGGGATCAACTGGGTTAGCTTCATAGCGGATACCTTTCCAGGAGGTTTCTGGTCATGCGACGGGGTTGTTCACACCTCCTGTTAACATTATATAATACTTGGGGTCACAAATTGACTTAGAATAGTACCTTTGGCTAAAGTTCCCTGGGGATAGCAAGTATATAAAATCAATCCGGGAAAAGATCTTTTAGCGCTTCGGGGCAATACTTTTCTACCATTGCATTCGAGAGCCCATTCTCCTTGCAAATCTCGGCGTACAGATCGACTGAGCGGCGGCGGGTGCGGGTTTGGGTTTCGACGTCCAATCCCCACAGCCCAAAACGCTGGGTCCAGCCGCGCTCCCATTCAAAATTATCTACCAGCGACCAGTGGAAGTAGCCTCGCACAGGCCAGTTGAAGTTCACAGCGCGCCACATTTGCTGGATGTGTTTCGCAATATAGCGCGGGCGCATCTGATCGGATTGGTCTTCCACACCGTTCTCGGTGACAAGCATAGGGATGTTAAACTGCAAACCCCACTTGAGCGCCTCAAAAAAGCCTTCCGGTTCATTGGCGATGAATCCGTTGGCGCTTAAATCAGCCCCATCCGGATAATACAGCCTTCCAAATAACTCCGCGCCCCGAGTAATATCGAAGGCTACCTGGTCGCGGGAATAATAATTTACGCCCAGAAAATCCTGCGTTCCAATCGCTTCTGGCACCCTGACAGTGCGCAGCGGCAGGCGCAGCTTGCCGTCCCTGGCGGCGGAAGGGATCAGATCATTAAAAATGGAAGATTGGGTTCGGGCGACAAACTTATCAAGTGGGTTGGCTGTGGCTGGGAAGAAAGAGCGGTAATTCATCGAAAGCCCCACCCGCGCTTCGGGTTGGAGTTGGTGTATGATCTGATAAGCCATGGCGTGCCCGCGTGTCAGGTTTGCCATCACGTGAAAAGCGGTGTTAATATTCTTTATCCCAGGCGGAAACGTACCGGCGCTGTAGGCTGAATAGGCATATACATTCGGCTCATTGATTGTGACCCAGTAGGAGACATATTCTTTTAGGGCTTCCACTACTTTACGAACAAAAACCGCGAACTTGGCCGGGGTGTCGTCATTTTCCCAGCCGCCCTGTTCTTCCAACCAGATCGGGTTGCTGAAATGATGCAGGGTGAGCATCGGCATCAATCCGCGCTCGTGCATACCACGCAACATGCCGAGGTAGCGATCCAGAGCGCTTTCATCCCAACGATCTGGCGCTGGCTGGATGCGGCTCCATTCAATTGAGAAGCGGTGCGCGTTCTGGCCGGTTTCGGCAGCGCGATCCAGATCATCTTTCCAGCGCCCGCCCCACCAATCACATGCCAATCCCGATTTATGCCCATTCAGAATACGCCCAGGCTGCTGCTCCCAAGCCCACCAGTTGTTGTTTGTGTTGTTGCCTTCCACCTGGTGCGCGGCGGTGGCTGTGCCCCATAAAAACCCGCGCGGAAAATGATTTACGGCCTCTGCCATCTTTTTTTCTCCCAAGCTCAATTTACCACTCTATTTGGCATTCAACACCTTCAGGATAAACTCGGCGGTTCTTTTTCCGGCGGAGGCATCCGTGAAGGTGATTTCTTTTTCGATAAAAGCTTTACGCTCGGCCGCATCCAGTTGCGGATCTGACAGGTAAGCATTCAGGGCTGCCCGCAGGCCTGTTTCATCCTGGACCACGCGACCGGCCCGGGCTGCCCGGAAGCGTTGGTGCGTCGGCCAATTGCCGATTTCTTTCAATGAGAGCGAGAACTTGCCAGGCACATTCCAACCCCCAGGTGTATCCAGCACTGCCGCCACAACTGGAGTGTCATGTACCGCTGTTTCAACCAGCATGGTTGAATAGACTGTCACCAGCACATTCGAATATGCCATCATGGAGCTCTTTTCATCCATGTCTTCGCCGCCGTAATAACCTAGCGAACCGCCCAGCGCCACCGGGCGGACAATGTGCACATGCGGATACTTCTGTTCGAGGGCGTGGATTTTTTCTCGTTCCTCGGCAAAAATCCGTGGTTTGTCTTGAAAATGACTGGGGTGCAGGCGCACCAGCAACTGGCTGGGCTCGGCCAGCGCATCGGATGAGACCAGCCGTGCCAGTGCTTCCACATTGGGATAATTCGGCGCGAAATGCACAAAACTGCAGGCATAGGAAATCAATTTACGGGCGGGATCCAGACCGTGGAGGCGAAAATAATCTTCGCGTGGCATCAGCCAGGTTTTGCGGAAATAGCCGTCATAGGATGGAATGCCAGCGATGTTGACCCGCTCGGCCGGCCAATCCGATCCGTATACAAGCTCATCCTTCTGCACCTGCGACCAACAGGTGGCCCAATCTACCGGCGCGCCTGTGACGGCGTAGCTGGATGGATTATCCCAGCCCACGATCACTGTCATCCGTTCAACACTGCGTTGGGCGGCTTCGCGCAGCAGGTAGCGGTCTATTCTCCAACCGGGTGTGGATGCGATCACCAGGTCGGGTTGGTATTTTTCAAACAAGTCAGTATAAATCCCGGGCGTAAAGCGCATCTGGGCTTTTACCAGTTGTTGGCGCGCCGCGCGGCTGGAGCGCAGCCCGAGTGTCATCAGCGCGGCTGGTAGCCAGACTCCCAGCCGGAACCTCCAGGAGTTTTCGGCCCACACTTCCCAGATGTGGCTGGTCTGGGCCTCGTTGTTGATGCGCCACGAGCCGCTCACCCGCCGCAGGTAGGCCAGCAGCCACTGCCGCCGGTTATCCACTTTCTGGAAGTAGGCATTGGCTTTTTTCAGGCGCAGACCTTCAAAAGTCAGTCCGGAGCGTGCAAATTGCGCCGCAATGCGCTCCAGAATTTCATCATCTGTCAGCAGCACAACCTGAACACCGGCTGCCAGCAGCTCCGGGATCACATCGCTCTGTAAAAAATAAATCAGTGCCATGCCGTGATCGGCACATATAAATACTTTTTTGGACATTCAACCTTCATGTTTCGATAATTTTTACCATGCCGTACCAGGCGTATGTGGGCAAGGGTTTCAAAGTACGTTGGGCGGGGGCATAAGCATCACTGATCCTGCCCAAAAAACTTCGCCTTCCTGGCGAATATGCCGTTCGATTTACTATTTTAACATGTCTTCTTTCCCTTTTCCCCGGCGCGCGCGCAGCAGTACGGTCAGGTACAGGATTAATCCAAAATTGAAGAAGCTGGTTCCGCGCAGATCAGGCGCCGAGCCGATCAATAGATTTTTCGGCCAGGCGAACGATAGCAG
>CAIWAX010000341.1 GCA_903910795.1 uncultured Anaerolineae bacterium | reverse complement strand
TTGGCACGTTGCCTTAGTTCATTTACAAGTGTCTGCGCTTGCGCATACAAATATTCCGGTTTATCAATAGCCTCGCAGATTTTAATCCATGCTTGTCCGTCAGCCCGCCCGGAACTTACTGATTTAGGACACTCTGCCGATCTAATCTCCCTGTGTGGTTGTGGGCAGTAATAATGCCCGATGGGAGTTTTTCTATCGACCAATTCGCCTCCCCGGTTGTGACGCTTGGTAACAGTCATAGTTCTCCAAGTTAAGTTACATGTACATTTGATATATCCTCCAAGCAGGTAGTCATTCTTTACGATGTGCGCGGGGTATGTTTTGTTCTTCTGACGCAAAATAGTGAACATCTCATAAGTAGTCATATCAATGATGGGCTCCAGAGGAATCTGAAATACTTCACCTTTTCGGGTTTGAATTTTGATTCCCAAAGCATATTCTTTGGCTGCCCCCAAGATTGCCTGAATACTGGTTTTCGCCCACACAATGCGGCGTTGAATGCTACTTCCCTTTTGCGGAGCATTTGCAGCAATCAACCGTTCGCGAATCTGAAGAATAGGAACGCCATTTACATACCATTCAAAGACTTTCCGAACCCACTTGGCCTCATCTTCCACAATTTCAATTTTCTCACCGACTCTTTGGTAGCCATATCGATCCTGCCCGGTATTCGCTTTGCCTGACTTCAAGCGCGCCTTCACCCCCATTGTCATACGCTCTTTCATCCCATCTAACTCCATTTGAGCCACCCAGGCACGCAGAGGGGCAATCTTGGGATCAAAGTTTTCTCGTGCCAGCATGACATTAATCCGGTGGTCTTGAATTGTCTCCAAAACCAGGAGCATGGCTCGCATGCCACGATAGAGTCTATCTTCGCGCCAAGCGAGAATTACATCAAAATACCCATGAGCAGCATCGTGCAGCATAGATAGCAACCCCGGCCGGTCATAGCGTGTTCCTGATGGTTCAACCAGTTTGTTCCGAACGCGATACTTTTCGATATCACGGTAAATCCGGACAACCACCAGGCCTTTTTCTTCAGCAAGACGCCGGCAGTCAGCTTCCTGTTCTACCGGGCTGGATTTTTCACCTTGATGTTCTGACGACGTTCTGACATAGATTACAGCTCTATTTCCCATGATATTCTCCAAATTATGCGTGCATCAAAACGCAACAACCCTTACATATACATAGGGTGATTTCCCTAGATTTGTTCTGGGTGCTTTTTTCTTGAGCTCTTTTTCCTGATTGGGCCAACGGTTGCATCCATTGTTTCCGCCGCTTCCTGGTGTGTTTTGGTCTCTCAGCAGGCCAATCAAGTCGAGACGTATGATTACTGTAAGGCTTCCATCTTGATGGACAATCACTTTTTCGGTCAGCAGCTGAACAACCTTGTGACGCAGATCAAAGGTTTCAAACCATTCAGGATTTTCTGGATCTATATCCAACCCCTGAATGCCATCCTGCAAATCCACGAGATACTCCTGAACTTTACGCTCCCACTCATCAAACATTTGTATATCGATTTCATCCTTCGTTGAAGTTAATTCCCCCTTTAGTTGCACTTCAAGCAGGGATAACTCATTCAAGCGACCATCCATATCATCTTCGGAGATACTACCCTTGCGCGCTTGGGTAATCGCCCATTGGCGGTTGTAAACGATATTCTCAAGTTCCTTCTCGATACGATCTCGATCACTCGCCATCGCCCCCGCGTCATGTTTCACATCCTCAACCAGGGAACGCACTTGCTCAATAAGTACCCCGGGATTGTTGATAATGTTGCAAACCTGTCGCCATACCTCGCGATCCACTTCTATCCGGTTAAGTTTTCGCGGACATTCTCGGGAAATGAGTTCGTTGTGTACTTGCGGACAAAAGTAGATTCCGTTTATGGATTTCCTTTCCACCCATTGCCCTTTCTCGTTGCGATAATGACTGGTTGCCCCACGTTGTTGCCAGCGTTGGTTGCATGAGCAAAACAACAGGCCGTATGCCAGGTAATAGCTCTTCAAGCCCTCAAAGATATGCTTGGCTGGTTTTCTACGCAACTGTAGAAAACTCTCATACATCTTCGCATCGATCAAAGGCTCAACGGAAATTTCGTATCGATCACCTTCACGCCGCTGAACTTTGATACCTGTTGCATAAGTTTCGGCGGAAGCCAGGATGCCTTCGATGCTTCCAAAAGACCATTTAGCCAGCCGGCGATTGGTGGCTTCCTTCTGAGGAGCATTGGCTGCAATCAATTTCTGGCGGATTTGTTTCTTGCTCATCCCGGCAATAAACCAGGCAAAAATCTGTCGGACCCAGCAGGCTTCTTCCGGAGCGACTTCAATCACCGAGCCATTACGTCGATAGCCATAACGATCCTGGCCTGAGTTGGCCTTGCCGGCTCGCAATCTGGCTTTAACCCCCATCGTCATGCGCTCCTTGATGTTCTCCAATTCCACCTGGGCAAGCCAGGCTTTAAGAGGTGCGGTGGCGGGGTCAAAGGTTTCACGCGCCAACATGATAGTCAGTTTATGTTGTTGAATCGCTTCCAAGACAACCAGCATGGCACGCATGCCACGATACAAACGGTCTTCGCGCCAGGCCAGAATGACATCAAACTGCCCGTCCGCCGCATCGCGCAGCATAGCAAGCAACCCAGGGCGGTCATAGCGTGTCCCAGAAGGCTCAACCCATTTATTTTTAACGCGATAGCGCCCGATGTCGCGATATACGTTCACCACTACCAGGCCTTGCTGTTCAGCAGACTCGCGGCAATCGGCTTCCTGCTCAATCGGGCTGTTCTTTTCGGCTTGTTGTTCGGATGAAGTCCGAACGTAAATGACAGCTCTTTTTCCCATTGAATAATTCCTGTTTCTCGTTTATGTATTCGGTGCAAGAGGGCTGGACTGAGACAGCCCTCTTGTGATTAATCCTGGCTGTCTTGGAGCAAGGCGATGGCTTCCTGGTCAAGGCGTGCTCCTAAGAACAAGACACGTTCTTCCGGCGTCAGGCCTAATTGCGTGGCAATATCCAGAAGCATCAAGCCAACGGAAGCGCTGACATCCACAAGGCTGTCGCCTTCGGCAGCTGCTTCCCATTCCTTGCGAAGGACGGCAAGTTTTTCGAGCAGACTGTCACGGACGTGTGAGGTCACAAATGGCGCAGTGGGAAAAGCAAATTGAACGGTCATAGGTTGTCTCCTTATGGAGGCGTTCCGCTTCCCCCAGCCAGAAAGCAAAACGCCCAGATGGAATCCCACCAGGGCGCTTTTGGGTTGGTATAATCCATACCAGCCTGCCCCCCGCTAACTCGGTGGGTTTGGTGAGGGCGTGTGTGGTGCTCGTAACACCTGCGCGCCCGTTATTTGAAACATATACATTGTATCACTACAATATATTTAAGACAAGCGGCATACGTTTCGAGCTGGTATTACAAATTTATCGTCTTGATAATTTGGGGCCTTGTCGTCCATCATCCGATTTTTGGGCAATCTCCAGATAGGCCAGCAACGAAAACTTGCTGATCGCCCAAAGCGGACCAAACTTACGTGCATTTAATTTCCCCTGCCTGATGAGAAGACGCAAGTACTCGGCATGGTAACTGCTAATTTTTGCCGCTTCCTGAACCGTCAACCATTCGTCGGTGTTGGATGTCATCATCAGTACCTGTGCTCCTGAGGGGAATTATAACGCTTCACCATCCAGATAGAATTGTTAGGATTTCTATCTTGATAAGTTCACCCAACCAAGGT
>CAIWAX010000340.1 GCA_903910795.1 uncultured Anaerolineae bacterium | reverse complement strand
CTGCATGGGAAGAACGCGCCAGATCGGGAAGACGCCTGCCCCTTCCTCCAAATACCCTGGTTTTGGGTATTTGGGGGAAGGCTGGGAAGGGGGTCGTTTTGCTCTACCCCCAGGCCCAACCCTGAAACATGAAGAAATCCGTGCTGGCGAGGGCGTTTGAGGGCGGGGTGTGACGACCCCCTCCAACCTCCCCCAAATCCCCAAAACCAGGGTATTTGGGGGAGACATATGGCTCACAAATACACGGTGCATTGTGTCGCATTGGCTCCATCCACCAAAACCAAACCCCTGCATGGGAAGAACGCGCCCGGTTGGAAGGCGCCTGCCCCTTCCCCCAAATACCCTGGTTTTGGGTATTTGGGGGAAGGCTGGGAAGGGGGTAAAATACACCCCATGCCAGCTCGCAGAACCACTCCGACAGGCTACGACCGCGCCCACGCACTGCGCAAACAGCTCACGCCTGCCGAGCGCAAACTTTGGGCGGCGCTGCGCGGCGATCAAATGAATGGCGTGAACTTCCGGCGCCAACATGCCATCGGCCCCTTCATCGCGGACTTTTGCGCGGTCAAAGAAAAACTGATCATCGAACTGGATGGCAGCCAACACCTGGAGCAGGCCGAGTATGACGTCGAGCGCACACAATACCTGGAAGCCCGGGGCTACAAAGTGATGCGCTTCTGGAACAACCAGGTAACCAACGATCTGCCGGGCGTCATCATCGCGATCATTTACAATCTGGAAGACAACCGGACGGGGAAGCCATGAACGAAGCCGAAACACGAGCCGAATTGATCGACCCGCAACTGCGCGCCAGCGGCTGGGGCGTGCTCGAGGGTTCCAGAATCCTGCGCGAACGACACATCACAGCCGGTAAAATCCAGGCCGGCGGGCGCGGCAAACCGCTGATCGCCGATTACATCCTGGTCTACAAAAACCGGCAGGTAGCCGTCATCGAAGCCAAAAGCAACCAGCATACCGTGGGCGAAGGCGTCGGGCAGGCCAAAAATTACGCCGAAAAACTGAAACTGACCTGGGCCTATGCCGCCAACGGCAAAGAAATTTACGAAATCAACATGCGCGGCGGCGAGGGCAGCATCGCAAAATTCCCGACACCGGCGGAACTGTGGGAAAAAGCCTTCGCGGATATGCCGCGCAACCACTGGAACAACTCTTTTGACCTGGTGCCCTACGAAGATGTCGGCGGCAGCAAGACCTCGCGCTACTACCAGGAACTGGCCGTCAACAACGTCATGGCCGCGATTGCCGGTGGCCAGCAGCGCATCCTGCTGACGCTGGCCACCGGCACCGGCAAGACCTTTATCGCCTTTCAAATCGTCTGGAAATTGTTTCACAGCCGCTGGAACTTGCAGCGTGACGGCGCACGCCGCCCGCGCGTGCTGTTCCTGGCAGATCGCAACATCCTGGCCGACCAGGCCTTCAACGCCTTCGGCGCCTTCCAAGAAGATGCCCTGGTGCGCATCAAACCCGGCGAGATACGCAAGCACGGCAAAGTCCCCACCAACGGCAGCATCTTTTTCACCATCTTCCAGACCTTCATGAGCGGGCCGGGCGAGAGCCCCTATTTCGGCGCTTATCCCAAAGATTATTTCGACTTCATCATCATCGACGAATGTCACCGTGGCGGGGCCAACGATGAAAGCAACTGGCGCGCCATCATGGACTATTTTTCACCGGCTGTGCAGCTGGGTCTGACCGCCACACCCAAACGCCTGGAAAACGCCGACACCTACAGGTATTTCGGCGATCCGGTCTATGTCTACTCGCTCAAGGAAGGCATTAACGACGGTTTTCTGACGCCCTTCAAGGTCCGGCGCATTAAAACCACGCTGGATGAATACACCTACACCTCGGATGATACCGTCATCGAAGGTGAAATCGAAACCGGCAAGCTCTACAAGGAAGCCGACTTCAACCGCATCATCGAGATCAAGGAGCGCGAACGCAAACGCGTGCAGTTGTTTATGAAGGAGATCGACCAGGCTGAAAAGGGGCTGGTTTTCTGCGCCACGCAGGCCCACGCCGCCGCCGTGCGCGATCTTGTCAACCAGACCAAAAAGAACCCCGACCCGCTGTACTGCGTGCGCGTGACGGCCAATGACGGTGAGCTGGGCGAAGAATACCTGCGCCAGTTCCAGGACAACGAGCGCACGATTCCAACGCTGCTGACCACCTCCCAAAAACTCTCGACCGGCGTGGATGCGCGCAACATCCGCAGCATCATCCTGATGCGCCCGATCAACTCCATGATCGAGTTCAAACAGATCATCGGGCGCGGCACGCGGCTCTTCGATGACAAAGAATACTTCACCATCTATGACTTTGTGGATGCCTGCCATCACTTTGCCGACCCGGAATGGGACGGCGAACCCGCCGAACCGCTCGAAAAGCCGTCCATCGGTGAACCACCGCGCCCGCCTTATGAAGTGAACGGGGAACCACCCGAACCCCGCCTAAAAATCAAGGTCAAACTGCGGGATGGCAAGGAGCGCGAAATCCAGTACATGGCTTCCACGCTGTTCTATGACGCCAGCGGCAAACCCATCAGCGTTGAAGAGTTCATGGAAAGGTTATTTGGCAAACTACCCGAATTTTTCAAAAACGAAGACGAACTGCGCCGCCTCTGGTCAAACCCCATCACGCGCCGCGCCCTGCTTGAAAAACTGGCCGAAGCCGGTTTTGGCCGCGAACAACTCGCCATCATGCAGTCCCTGATCAACGCCGAAAACAGCGACCTGTTCGATGTGCTGGAATATATCTACAACGGCGACATCCAGCCCATCCCGCGCGAAGCGCGCGTGGCCAAAGCGCAGGGCCGCATCTTCACATCCCTGCGCCGCGAACAAAAAGAATTCGTGGAGTTTGTTTTATCCAAATATATCGAAAGCGGTGTGGAAGAGCTGGATCAGGACAAGCTGCCCGCGCTGCTGACGCTTAAATATAAAGCCATCGAGGATGCCAAGGAAATCCTGGGGACCGTCGATTCCATCCGCAATATCTTTATCAATTTTCAGAAATTCTTATACCTGCCGCCCGCCGCAACAGGCTTTTAAATATCCGGCAGCCCGGCGGCCTTTACGGCATGGGGGCATCCAGAAACTGCGTCAGTATGGGCACAAACTGTGGCGCGGACAGGATGTTGAAATGCGTCACCCCCGGCAGGATGGTCAGCCGGGCAATGGACATCCCGGAGCCGTCCCAGCCGCCATCCTTTTTTCCACCACCCAACAGCTCAAAGAACTCGACCGCATGCGCAGTGCGGATACTATCGGCATCGCCAGCCGCGATCAGCGTCGGGGCGCTGATTTTGGCGATCTCGCTTGACCAGTCATAATCCGGCGCAAACAATTGCCCGGTCTTGGCCGCCAGGGCAGTCCAATCCTCGGGCCGCGGCGCAACGCTGGCATAGGCCTGCTGCATGGGCGACCCGACCCAGGTGCGGGCGAATTCGGCAGTGATGGCGCGCTGCCCGGCCAGAACATCAGGATACCACCCGCTGCTTTTGCAGGGCGCGGAGACAACCACCAGCTTGCGCAGCAGCCCGGCGTGCCGGATGGCGACCTGCTGGGCAACACCGCCGCCCAGCGAATAGCCAAGCACATCGGCGCTGGCAAAACCGAAATGCCCGATCAAGGCGGCGATATCGTCCGCCATCCATTCATAAGTGAGGGGGCGGTCAATATCGGCCGTATGCGCGTGCCCCTGCAGCTCCACCGCGATCACTTGCCGGTTCGCGCTAAGCTGCGGGATCAACTGTGCAAACATGCCCACGCTGCCAAACCCGCCGTGCACCAGGATCAGCGGCTGCCCGGCCCCATAGACTTCGCAGTACATTTCCAGACCATTTACCGGAACAAACCGGCTGTTATCAATCGTTTTCATTTCATTATCCTCAATATTCCCGGCAATCGATTACCGGCATGGCAATTATTATACCGATAAGATCGAAGTAAGGGCATTCGTCCGGCAAACTGGGAGGGAATTCCATCTCATCACTGCATAAATTTTTCTGGTTCTAATGGAATTTGTGGTATAGCTGTTTTTTCAAACCGCCCACGAATACGGTGCGCCGCCTAATTCGTGAATTCGTGGCTTATTCGTGGATGGCTTCGCATCAAACCACAAAATAAATCAGAACCAGCAAATTTTTATATTAGACCTCTTGCGAAAGTGATTATGTCTGGGCGAAAACATACCGTAGTAGCGACTCGCGAAGCGCCCTGCGGGTCAGTCGCTTTTGACCTCTTTTGCAT
>CAIWAX010000339.1 GCA_903910795.1 uncultured Anaerolineae bacterium | reverse complement strand
TCATGTCGTGGAAGTCGGCTAAAGCCGACTCGTTAACCAGCCCGAAGGGCTTTCATGGCGTGAGCCGGGGCTTCAGCCCCAGGCGGGGCAGGCAAAAAGACATCTTGACATAAATCGAGAATGCTTAACTTGTGACTGATGCAGTAAGCCCAAATCTAAACGTAACTGCTCACACAGACTTATACTTTTACAAGCCCTGGGTGTGGCTCGGTTTCGGGGTTCTCCCAAATCAGCCATCCTTTGGAAAGCCATTTGCGGCGCAGGTTGATGGTATATCCGCGCCGGGAGAGGGCTTCTGCGGTTCCAGCGAACCATTGGCGCAGCCCCCAGGTTTGCAGAGGGCTGGTTTCAGCGGCGGCAGCTTTCCAGGCGCTGAAGAAGTCAAAGATTTTCTCTCCAGGAGTCACGCGGTGGATGTAGTTTTTTGGGAGGATGGTTTGAAACTCAAGTGGATCAAAGCCCTGGTGGAAATTAGTGAAGAAAACCAGGGCTTCTTTGTGCCAGCCGGTTTCAACCCGGCGCAGCAGGTTGGCAGCCCATATTGCGCCAGTCGGGTTGGATGTTCCTTCGATCATTAATCCACCCGGTTGTACATAATGGGCCATTTGTTCCCAGGCAGGCAACACCTCGGCTTCGTTGTACTGGCGAAGAACGTTAAAAGTACGAATGGCTCGAACGGTTTCACCGGGCTCGATTGGTAGATTAAAGCCTCCGAGACGGAAAAAGGTGCGCTCATCCGCGAAAGGCAGGCCGGCGGCTACGCGTTCAGGTTCGATCTCCACCCCCAGGATTTTGAGATCAGGATTCAACTTTCTGAAACGCATGGCGGTTTCAAGCGTGGTGAAGGCTTCCGCGCCATAGCCCAGATCGACAAAGAGCGAGCTGTCGCGGCGGGCAATCAGACTGGGTTCGTAAAGCAAAAGGAAATTGTCAACCTGTCGCAAGCGGTTGCGGGCGGTTTTTCCGCGGGTGACAATCCCCTGGGGTTTGCGCGGAATGGCGAGAGGGTGTTTGGGAGGCATGCGAAAATTATAGCAGTAGAGACGTAGCACTGCTACGTCTCTACTGGATATTAAAGAATGTTGTTGATTCGGTTAACTGCGGCGGCGGCTGCCGCTGATAAGGCTGACGTAATAGAGGAGCTGCATGACGGATGTAACCAGCGCGGCAACGTAGGTCAGTGCTGCGGCGTTGAGCACATTGTTTACGCCAGCGCGTTCATCTTCACCGACAATAATGCCCGAATCGGCCAGCATGTGTTTGGCGCGGTTGGAGGCGTCAATTTCAACCGGCAGGGTGGCCAGAGCAAAGACAGCACCGGCCGAGAAGACAATCACACCGAGCCAGGCAATCTGGGTGTATCCGATGAACAATCCCAACATGATCAAGATCCAACCCAGGTTGGAACCGATGTTGACGGCCGGGACCAGGGCGGCGCGCAGCCGTAGCGGGAAATAATCCTGATTATCCTGCATGGCATGCCCAAGTTCATGCGCTGCAATCGCCAGGGCCGCCACAGAAGGCACGCTGGCAACGCCCTGCGAAAGATTCAGCACTTTTGTGCGCGGATCATAGTTATCGGTCAACTGGCCGGCAATTGGCTGTATCTGGACGCCGTACAGGCCGCTGGAGGAGATCAAACGCTGGGCGGCCTGGGCGCCGGTCAGACCGGAGCGGGCACGAACCTGGCTCCACTTGTTGTAAGCAGACTTGACATACCAACTGGTGGCTGCCATCAAGAGGAAGGCAGGAATCATGTAAATTAAGTAACCAATGCTGAAGAACATAGGATTGTTCCTCCTTTCATTCTATATTTACGCTGTGTGATTGTAAAAGTTTCTATTTGTTCTATTTGATTGAATCAAGCAGTGTTTTGACGGCTGCGTCCAACTGGGGGTCGCGCCCGGCAGTGTAGTCATCCTTGGTCATGGTAACGGCAACATCGGGGGTCAGGCCAATTTTGTCAATGGTGTGATCTTTGGGTGTGAACCATTTGGCAATTGTGATGCGCACAGCGCCCTGGTCATTGCTGAGGGCGGTCCAGATCTGGACAGATCCCTTGCCATAAGAGGTGACACCCACCAGTTTGCCGCGGCCATCATCCTGGATGGCACCGGCGACGATTTCGGAAGCGGAGGCGCTGCCTTCGTTGATCAGCACAACCATCGGGATTTTTAGCGCCAGACCACCGGAAATGGCGTTGTTTACATCCGGCGCGCGGCCATCGCCATATTTTTCCGAAACGATAACGCCCGAATCGATGAATTGGGATGCAACCTCCACCGCGGTTTGCAGGTATCCGCCGCCGTTGTTGCGCAGGTCAAACACCAGACCCTTGGGGTTCTTCGCCAACAGGCTGGTGAGCTGGGTTTTTAATTCCTGGGTGGTTGTTTCGCCAAACGTGTTCAGCTTCACATAAGCTACATTGTTGTCAAGCATCTTGCTTTCAACGCTGGCGATGGTAATTTTGGCGCGCACAATCGAAACGTCAAACGGTTTGTCAACGTTCACGCGTTGGATGGTCAGCACCACTGTGCTGCCGGCCGGGCCAAGCACTTTTTGACGCGCCAGCTCGGGATTGATACCCTTCATGCTGACGCCATCAATGGCAATCATCAGATCTCCGGCTTGAATGCCGGCTTTTTCTGCCGGGGACTGGCTGATGGGGCTGGTGACTTTCAAATATTCGCCAGTGGTATCCACATACGCACCAATGCCTTCATAGGCACCGGACAGGCTTGAATTGGCCTCTTTATATTGGACGGGATCCATGTAGGTTGTATGCTTATCACCCAGGGCTGCCAGCATACCACTGACCGCTCCGCGCATAAGCAGAGTGTCGTCGACTGGCTGGTCAACATACTGCTTGTGAACCAGGTTCCAGGTTTCCCAGAACGGCGCAAAAAGGGTTTGCAGGTTGCCGGGTGTGGCTTGATTGGCACCTGCCGGGGTGGCAAGCGGCTGTAAATAAGGTGACGACCCAATAAAGGGCAGGCTGTCCAGCGCCGCGATCGGGGTAAAGTGCCCGGTAACGAAACCGCTGGCGAAAGAACCGGTCAGCAAGAGCAGGCTGAGAATGATAATAACTGCAATTTGTGCAAATTTTTTCAAGGCTACCTCCAAATTTTACAATTAATATATAGCACCCCAGGATTAACGGCGGATGAAATACATTGCGGGCAGTGTATGAAATGCGTAAGAACCCGACCTTTGTACCCGACCGTTATCATTTTTTGTAAGTCGGTGTTGGGCAAATAGATACGGTTATGGTTGATCTTCGCTGTCTGGTGGGGATTTAAGATCATGAACGCGTTTCCTGAGTTCAAGCAAACCCTCATCTTCTTTTTTCCAGGGCTGGGTGGCATCACGGTAATTTTTGAACATATCCCCTTTAAAGCCACGCATGCCGCGCGCCATGCCCAGCATCAGCAGGTTGGAACCGATCAAAATCACCGCCAGGATGACAATCACAATCCAGACTCTGTCAGGATTCATGATTAGTTCCTCCGGTCAGGAGTTCAGGCAATTTACCCCAATCTGCCAGGGTCGCATTTGCTTCAAAGCCGGGCTCGGACATATCCGAACCATACAGGATGGAAAAAAGCCCAAGTTCACGGGCCACCCGTATGGTGTGCGGTAAATCATCGATCATTACGCAGCGGTGCGGATCCGGATTGCCGGCTGTCTCCAGGGCGATTTTAAAGGCTGGCGGCATAGGCTTGCAATATGGGGAAACCGACAGGATGTCGATGATGCCTTCAAAGTACTGTTCTATTTGTAAAGTTTGCAAAACACGCCTGGCATGTTTGTCATCAGCGTTTGTGAAGATAAACTTACGGCATGGCAGGTTGGCCAGAACCGAAGTTAGAACCGGGTTGGGCTGGATGTAATCAGCGAGGGGAACATCATGCACGAAAGCGAGATAATCAACTGCGTCTATGTTGTAAGCTGCCTGAAGACCGCGCAAGGTGGTTCCATATTCTTCAAAAAGCTGTCTGCGCAATGGTTGGATTTGTTCTTGCGGAATATCCAGCTTCTGGCCCATGTACAGGCCAATCCGGTCTTTAATCTCATGCCACAGGCCGCTGGAAGCCGGGTAAAGCGTGTCGTCCAGATCGAAAAATATGGTTGAATAATTCACAACTGTGATTATACCTGTTCCCGTTACATATCGCCGGTATGTCGTTTGAGATGATGCGACAATTCCAGGCATACTGATATTTATTATTTCCACCGCAGGATATAATGAGGCATGCCTATTCGCTTACTTTCACCAGAGGTTGCCTCGCAGATTGCCGCCGGAGAAGTGGTTGAACGACCGGCTTCAGTTGTCAAGGAGTTGATCGAAAATGCGCTGGATGCCGGCGCCAAAACCATCAATGTCAATATCCAGGATGCTGGCCGCCGCTTGATCGAGATCGCGGATAATGGGAATGGTATCCCGGCCGATGAATTGCTGTTGGCAGTGGAACGTCACGCGACCAGCAAACTGCAGAACGCTGCAGACCTTTTCCAAATCAAAAGCCTGGGTTTCCGTGGTGAGGCGTTGGCTTCCATCGGGTCTGTTTCCCGAATGACAATCACCAGCCGGATACCGTCTGTCCAGGCAGGTGCGCGGATCAGGGTGGATGGCGGATTGCCTGGCAAACTTGAACCAGTTGGCACCCCAATCGGAACCAGCGTGCGTGTCGAAGACTTGTTTTATAACGTTCCGGCTCGCTTAAAATTTCTCAAACAGGATTTGACCGAACGGCGGGCGATTGACGGCCTGGTGACGCGCTATGCGCTGGCCTATCCAGAGGTACGTTTCAGGCTGGCCGAAGGTGTAAATGCCAGCCTGCAGACCGCAGGTGATGGCGATCACCGGGCAATATTGGCTAAGTTATATGGCGTTGAGGTGGCAAAGCAAATGCTGGAGGTGCTTGCTGAGGATGACGGCCTGCGCCTGACTGGTTTTATCAGCCCGGCTTCACTGACGCGCTCCAATCGCAAGGAAATCACCTTTTTTATCAATGGCCGGTGGGTCTCGGATACGCCACTCAACCAGGCGTTATTACAGGCTTACCATACCCTGCTGATGGTGGGACGCTACCCGCTGGCGGCGCTCTTTATCGAAATTGAGCCGGGCGAGGTGGATGTCAATGTACACCCGGCCAAGGCCGAGGTTCGCTTCAAGAATCAGGAGCGCATCTTCAGCTTTGTTCAGCGTTCTGTGCGGCGCGCACTCCTGGCATATTCACCAGTGCCATCATTTCCTTCAACTCAGGCCCTGTGGAGCGGCAATTCTTCGGGTTCTTCAGGCAGCGGTACATTCAGCAACCCTTCCGCTGATACAGTTGGCCTGGATTGGTCGCTTGCGCACGCGGAAACCGGCAACGTCCAGTCTGGGGAAGAGCCGGGTACTTCCGCCGCCTCCAACTCCCAGCAAACCGCCGCCTTCAATCTGCCCATCATGCGACTGGTTGGGCAGATCGGTTCAACTTATTTGATCGCTGAAGGGCCGGATGGGCTGTATCTGATCGATCAACATGCCGCCCATGAGCGGGTGTTGTTTGAAAAGCTGATGGCTCAGCATGGACAGCGCAAGATACCCTCGCAAGCCCTGCTGACACCCCAGGTTGTTCACATGCCTCCTGCCAGTGCGAAAATATTGGAAGAACAATTGCCCATCCTCCAAGACTTCGGTTTTAGCGTCGAGAGCTTTGGGCCAAACACTTTCCAGGTGCGCGCCATCCCGGCCCTTTTCTCAAATACCGATCCCAGCGCGGCGCTGCGGGCGCTGGTGGAAGATTTTGAAGAAGATGAAACACCGCTGCAGAATGAGATCGAATCCAGGATTGCCGCGCGGGTATGCAAACGCATGGCCGTCAAAGGCGGCCAGAACCTGTCTTCAGAAGAACAGCGTATTTTGTTAACCGACCTGGAAAATTGTGACTCCCCCCGCACCTGCCCACACGGACGCCCAACCATGATCCATCTTTCCGTGGATATGCTGGAAAGACAGTTCGGGCGCAAGGGAGCGCGGTAGCGTTAATAATAATCGGAATGAGGTTTTTATGAATGCAATCTGGCTGGAAAATAATCAACTTGGTATGCGAAATGTTCAAAATCCCCTGAAACCTGGGGAGGCGTTGATCCGTATTCGACTGGCGGGTATTTGCGGTACCGATCTGGAACTTGTGAAGGGGTATTATCCCTTTACCGGTATTCCCGGGCATGAATTTGTTGGCGAAGTGGTGGATGTTCCAGAACCCGGTTTGCGGGATGCCTGGGTTGGGAAACGCGTGGTTGGGGTGATCAATGTGCATTGCGGGCAATGCGAGCAGTGCCGGAATGGCCGGACCGGGCACTGTGAAAACCGCACTGTGCTTGGCATTACCCGGCGCGATGGGATTTTTGCGGAATATACAACTTTGCCAATCGAAAACTTGCATATCGTGCCGGACGGTATCCCGGATGAGATGGCGGTTTTTACTGAACCATTGGCGGCTGCACTGGAAATTCAGCAACAGGTGCAAATTCACCCGGAAGACCGGGTGTTATTGATTGGCGCGGGCCGTCTTGGTCAACTTATCGCGCAGACTCTGGCCTTGACCGGGGCTGATCTGCGGGTGGTGGCCCGTCATCCGACCCAGAAAAAGCTTCTAACGGATCGCGGCATCAAATTGATTGAAGAGGGTCATATCCAACCCTGGCGCTGGGATGTGGTGGTGGAGGCAACAGGTTCCACTGCCGGGTTTGACCTGGCCCGCAAAGCCGTTCGGCCGCGCGGAACATTTGTATTAAAGAGTACGTACAAAGGAGATATGACGCTTAACCTGTCATCCATTGTGGTGGATGAGATCAATATTGTGGGATCACGTTGCGGCCCATTTGATCCGGCTTTGCGCCTGATGGATCAGAAAAAGGTTGATCCCTCGGTGTTGATTGCTTCTGAATTTCGTCTGGTGGATGGGTTAAAAGCCTTCGATCAAGCCTCGCAAACAGGCATGCTCAAAGTGCTTGTTCGGCCATGAGACTCGCTCTGTCCGAAGGTTTACTTGCGTGGGATGGTGGCGGTGAAGGTGGTGCCCACCCCCAACTGGCTTTCCACTTCGATGCGCCCGCCGTGTCCCTGTAAAATTTCCTTGCAGATTGATAACCCCAGGCCGGTTCCACCCACTTTGGTTTCCATGCCTTTCACCCGGTAGAATTTTTGGAAAAGATTTGGCAGTGATTTTTCGGGGATGCCATACCCATTATCCGTGACCCTTATCTGCCAGGTTTTGGAATCCCAACATGCACTGATCACTATCTTGCCGCCTGGTCGGTTGTATTTGACCGCGTTACTGAGCAGGTTAATCAACACCTGCTTCAATTTATCCCGATCGCCTTCCACATCTGGCATGCCCTCAGGTATTTCGAGTTCAATCGAAATTTGTTGTTCATCGGCTTTGGGCTGCATGCTGGTTTTACATTCCTCAAACAGAAGGTTGGCTGGAAAGGTTGTCTTCTGGAATTGGACCCGCCCTGATTCGAGCCTGGCAAGATCCAGGTAAGAGGATGCCAGCATATTAAGCCGGATGGTTTCATTATGGATATTGGAAATGATTTGTTTGGACTGCTCACTCGAAATGGCCGGTTGAAGTAATAAATAGGTTGCTGTACTCAAAGAGGCCAGCGGGGTGCGTAGTTCGTGAACAAATTCGGCGATGTGATCAGATTGTTGAAAGAGGCGTGTGTTCTCGATGGCGATGGCTGCCTGAGCGCCGATCACCGTCAGCAGTTCCTGGTCAGTTTCGTTGAAACCGCCATCAATTTTATTGATTACTTCCAGCACACCGATCACCTTATCCTTGGTGATCAGGGGCACCCCAATTAAGCTGCGGGTCTCATAACTGATGACTTTTGCAACTGTGCCAAAGTGGCGTTTATCTTTGGAGACATCCTCAATCCGCACTGGCTGGCGATTGATAAGGATCCAGCCAGCAATACTGTCCATTGGCACGGCCAGTCCGCGCATGAGCGGATCCATGTTGGTGGCGACTTGAAAGTAAAGTTGGCGGGAAGCTGAGTCGTATAAAAGGATGGAGGCCACATCAGCTTCTGCAATATCCTTGGCAACATCGATAATGCGATTGAGCAGTGTATTCAAATCCAGCGTTGAGGCCAGGTCTATGGTGGTTTCTATGAGTCGTTTATAACGATTCAGGAGTTTCTTATCTGATATTTTCATCGAATACCTGCTCTGCGATTGCTGGAATAACACTGGCTACGTTCTCTGGCAGCACAATATCTGCGCGCACATTGAGATAGGTTGGGCTGTTATTGATAATGATTAAATGAGCGCCGCGATCAACAGCTTGCATGGGCAATCCGGCCACCGGTAGCACCTCAAGAGAAGAACCAATTACCAGGATCAAATCACACTGCCTGACTTCTTGCTGCGCTTCAGCAAATACCTTTTGAGGAAGTTGTTCGCCAAAAAGAATAACATCCGGTTTTAGAATGGCATAACAGACCGGGCAGCGCGGGATGGAATTTGTTTCGAGAAAAGCCGGAAGATAGTCTTGATGGCTGTAGTTCCTGTAACATTGAGTACAGGAGAGCGTGCGCAGGCTGCCGTGAAGTTCAAGAATTCTTCTGGAGCCTGCTTTTTGGTGCAGCATGTCAATATTTTGGGTAAGCACCGCGTGCAAAAAACCGCGAGTTTCAAGTTTTGCCAGCGCGAGATGAGCAGGGTTTGGCTCAGCAAAAAATATTTGCCTGGCCAGAGGATGAAACCATTTAAAAAACACCTCTGGTTGGGTGCGGAAGGTTAGCATGGACGCTGCCGCGAGCGGTTCATCACGCGACCAGAGACCCGTTCCTTCCGAACGAAAATCTGGAATTCCGGATGGAGTTGAAAGTCCTGCTCCAGTCAGGACAATCGCATGCTGGGCATCTCGCAGAAGTTGGGCCGCAAAAATTACCAGTTCCTGTATTTGACTGGAGAAGGCTGGCATATCATCAACTAAAAACTGTTGCGAACGCGCGCTTCGATTTTTGATGCCAGGGAATTAAATTGTACAGATGTAACGCTTTCCAGGTCGCCAATGCTTGCGATAAAGTGCTTGCGCGTGGCTTGATAGTGCAACTCAGGCGCAGGTGAAAAACTCATTTCGAGGGGCTTCTTGAAATAAGACTGAGTTTGTGTTACCGATAGTTGCGGCGTATCAGAACGCAGGCGGTTGTTAACCACCACAAACACCCGATCCAGGTCTATACCCAGGCTGCCAATATCCTGGATCAGGTTGACAGAATGCTGGATTGAATTTTCGCGTGGCTCAACCACCACAATGATTTCTTTAAATGACTTAATTAGTTTTTGATTGAGAGACGTCAGCCCATTCCCCAAATCAACAATGACATAGCGAGCCAGGTATTCCATATTTTTTAGAATGGCTTCAAACTGAAGCGTGTTGAGCTGCAAGGCAGCATCCCTCGGCTGCGCTGATGATGCCAGTATCCGGAAAGCGTTTGGGATTCGGACAAGTTTTTCTTCGACCAGTTTGCGCGTGATTCCTTGTACAGAGATATTGAGCAAATCAGATAACCCGCTAATTTTTTCAATCCCCAGATCGAAGCCCAGTGTTCCCTGTCCAGGCCGAAACTCGGCCATAATGACTTCCGGGCTGGTTTTTGTGACCAGGCTGGCTGCCAGATTACTGGCCACGGTTGTCACGCCCAAACCGCCGCGCGCAGCAATCACGCCCACCAGATAAGCCGGGTTCTCGGTAAGTTTCCCAAAAGTGCCAGTTGTAGCCTTGCTTTTGGTAAAGCGGGTGAGGAGAGCCTTGATATGAGCGTGAAGTTCGGAAGGGTGAGTGGGTTTGGTAAGGTAATCATCGACCCCGGCTTCAAAGCCGGCCACTTTGTCTTCCAGTTGGATCTTGGCTGTGAACATAATGATGGGAATATTTTGGGTATTCTCAGTCGCTCGCAAACGGCGTGTGACTTCGTACCCATCCATACCCGGCATCATCACATCCAACAGGATCAAATCAGGAAGTTCAGTCAGGGCCATATCAATTCCTGAAGCGCCCGAACTGGCCGCGATGATTTGGAAACCGCTCTTTTGAAGCATCAGACCTACTAATTTCAATGTATCGAGGTCGTCGTCAATAATCAATATTTTTTCTGCCATGGGATTAGTCCATCGAAATGATATAAGTTGAGTTTAGCATTAAGCGAAAAATCAATCAAGTAGTTTTCTCTCCATCTTCTTCCGCAACTATTTGATCTCCCAAAAATTTCGCTGTTGATTTAGAAAATACTAAAAATGACTCCCCAAAAACAACTTATAAAATCCCTTTGTGTTTTCCAACATAAACAATAAAATTATAGATATTACAACTGCGAGGAAGCGGGCATGGCTATTTTGGCAACATTGTTTTTTGGATTTGTACCAATGTTCTTTTTTGCATCCATTTTGTACTGGATGGATCGCTATGAAAAAGAACCGCTTGCGTTGTTGGTTGGCGTGTTTGCCTGGGGTTTGATTATTGCCGCTGGTAGCGCATACGTAATTAATACCATCTTCGGTATAACCATTTACGCTATTACAGGTTCAGAAATTACCAGCGATTTTGCGACCGGCTCAATTAGTGCGCCATTTGTGGAAGAGGGGCTGAAAGGTCTGGCTGTACTGTTGGTGTTCCTTTTCTTTCGTACTGAGTTTGATTCGATTCTTGATGGAATCGTATATGCAGGTGTTGTGGCACTCGGTTTTGCGGCCACCGAGAATACGATTTATATCTGGAGAGGCTACAACGCTGGCGGGTGGCAGGGACTTTTCCAACTTGTATTTATCCGGGTTATCCTCGTTGGCTGGCAGCATCCGGTCTATACTGCTTTCACCGGGATTGGGTTGGCTTTTGCGCGCATGAACCGTTCCATACTTGTGAAGTTTTTTGCCCCCATCATTGGTTTCAGCCTGGCAATGCTGACCCATTCCCTGCATAATACCCTGGCGGGCCTCCCTCTTTTAGGCGATATGACGTGTTTCCTGACCACTTTTCTGGATTGGGTTGGCGTAATTTTTATGTTAGCTCTGATTACCTGGGCAGGCTGGGTGGAAAAACGCAACATCGCCAGACACCTGCTTGAGGAAGTACAGCTTGGGGTCATCAGTCTCGCGCAATATCGAACAGCCTGTTCAGCCTGGTCACAGAGTTATGCGCGGCTGGTAAGCCTATTCAACGGGAATTACCAATCAACCAGCCATTTCTATCAGGTGTGCGGTGAGTTGTCGCATAAAAAAGAGCAAATCCGTAAGCTGGGAGATGAAAATGGGAACACGACCCTGGTGCTGCGATATCGGTCCGAACTGGCGCAGTTGGCACTCACCGCTAATTCATAATTGATAGATAAAGTCCAGTCTGTGCGGGTTGGCGGCCATGTTCGCCTTATATTTATGGTAAAATCCGCTCCACGCTCCTGTAGCTCAGTGGATAGAGCGCTAGCCTCCGGAGCTAGAAGCTGCGGTTCGAGCCCGCACAGGAGCACAGCCTAGGTACAAATGTCACTTTTGATGTGGCTTTGTACCTATTTTGTTTAAAAAACCTTCCCCAAAAACCTCTTATCTGCTACACACATCGCCTGCCATGCGGTATAGTTAAGCCATAGAACGTACCTTCCTAAAAGGAGCTTTATATGCTCAGTCTTCCATTTGAATTTCATGTATCACGAAAGGCCCGGGATACATACCGGTTTGATGCATCCTTGTTTTCCAGCGATGGCCGTGTCATTGTGGCAGACTTTTCTGCCGCGCGCCGGTTTGCCACGCAGATGAGTGAAGTGCGTGGCAAACCTGTTCCAGCTTCAGATATCAATGCCATGGGTTTGATTGACGAAATCATGCATATTGTCATCCGGCAATATGAGATTCAAAACCCAGGCATCATGGCACGCGCAGTGACACGGATGGAAAATAGTCTGGGCAAGGTGGGTTTTGAGCAAGCGCAGCTCAAATTTCTGGATGAGTTTCCACCTGTGGCGGTTTATCAAAAACAAGTCTGGGCATCAGATTACTTGAATGCCTATTCAAACGGCAGATCCAACCGCCAGTCAACGCTGGAGGAAATGCTGCTGCTGCATGTCACCAATCTCAACCCGGCTGTCCAGCCTTATAAAGAACTTTTTGATGATACCGCTCTCAAACCAGCCGGTTACGAAACAGTTGTCAACACCCTCTCAGACTTTTTCAGTGGCGAACCTGGTTTTGGCGGAGTGGGTTCACGTGAAACCCTGATCCGGGTACTCCGCGCTCCCGCGATTGCCTCCCCTTACTCACTGGAAGGTCAGCTTCAATTCTTACTCCAGAAATGGAGTGTCATGCTTGGTGAAGCCTTTGTTCAAAAGCTGTTGAGGGGTATGGATTATGTTCGTGAAGAAGCGATCCGCGGTAATTTTGCCGGAGGTTTTGCCGGCGATGCCCAGGTACAAAACTTCAGCGGACAGGATTATCTTGAGTATGAACGTTTTAGCCCGGATAAAGATTGGATGCCGCGCCTTGTATTAATTGCCAAAAATTCCTATGTTTGGCTGGATCAGCTTTCCAAATGGTATGGCCGGGATATCCGCACGCTGGATGCCATCCCCGATGAGGAACTGGACAAACTGGCCAAAGCTGGTCTGACTGGTTTATGGTTGATTGGATTGTGGGAACGCAGCATTGCATCCAAAACGATCAAACAAATGCTGGGCAATGGCGAGGCGGTGGCTTCGGCTTATTCGCTTATGGATTACCAGATTGCCAATGATTTGGGCGGCTGGGGCGCGTTGGAAAATCTGCGCTGGCGAGCCTGGCAGCGAGGCATCCGCCTCTCAGCAGATATGGTGCCTAACCACATGGGGATAGACTCAACCTGGGTTACACAGCATCCGGATTGGTTCATGAGTCTGCCGCAGCCCCCTTATCCTTCTTACTCATTTAATGGCAAAGACCTGTCGAATGATGACAGGGTTGGAATTTTTGTCGAAGATCATTATTACGATAAAACCGATGCCGCAGTGGTATTCAAGCGCACCGATCGTTGGACCGGGGATGTTCGCTATATTTACCACGGCAATGATGGTACTTCCATGCCCTGGAATGATACCGCCCAATTGGATTACCTGAAAGCTGAAGTGCGTGAAGCTGTCATACAGACAATTTTGCATGTGGCGCGTAACTTCCCCATCATCCGTTTTGACGCTGCCATGACGCTTGCCAAGCGTCATATTCAACGCCTGTGGTTCCCCGAGCCAGGCTCTGGTGGCGCGATTCCATCCCGATCTGAACATGGATTGACGCGCGAACAGTTCGATCAGGCTATTCCAGAGGAATTTTGGCGCGAAGTGGTGGATCGAGTGGCCAGTGAAGTTCCAGACACCCTGCTACTTGCTGAAGCTTTCTGGATGATGGAAGGTTATTTTGTGCGAACGCTGGGCATGCACCGTGTGTACAACTCCGCTTTCATGCACATGTTAAGGGATGAGAACAACGGCAAATACCGCGAGGTGATGAAAAATACGCTCGAATTTGATCCTCAGGTGCTCAAACGGTACGTTAATTTTATGAATAACCCGGATGAAAAATCGGCCATCGAGCAGTTTGGCAGCGCCGATAAGTATTTTGGAGTGGCGACACTGATGACCACCTTGCCAGGTTTGCCGATGCTAGGCCATGGTCAAATTGAAGGTTTTCGCGAGAAATACGGCATGGAATATCGCCGTGCATATTGGGATGAAGTGCCCAACCAGGGATTAATGGATCATCACGAGCGTGTTGTCTTCCCGCTCATGCGCAGGCGTTATTTGTTCGCTGAAATGGAGCATTTCCTGCTTTATGATGTTTTCACCCCTGAAGGCTTCGTTAACGAAGATGTTTTTGCGTATTCCAATGGGCACGCCAATGAACGCGCCCTTGTAGTTTTCCATAATAAATATGCTGAAATGCGCGGCTGGATAAAAACATCGGTTGGATATATGGATAAAGCCAGCGGTGAGATACGCCAGAGAACGCTCGGAATGGGGCTGGGGCTGCGCGGTGGCGAAAACGATTATGTTATTTTCCGCGACATTAACAGCGGCCTCGATTTTATCCGCCCCAGCCGCAGCCTGGTTGAACAGGGTCTTTATGTTGAGTTGGGCGCATATAAATGCCACGCGTTTGTGGATTTCCGCGAAGTGACCGATACAGATGGACAATGGAAAGCGGTGTATGAATCGCTGAATGGCGCGGGTTACTGGGCAATCCAAGCTCGTTGGGATGAATTGTTTGCTCCCAAAGTGATTGAAGAAGTGCTGCCTGTCGAGCTTCCCAAAAAAGCTAGAAAGCCAGCGAAAAAGAAACCCGCTGTTGAAAAAAAGACGATCACCAAGACCGTAAAAACAATTACTAAAAAGCCTGCCAAACCAAAAACCGTTAAAAAAGAAAAATAGATACAAAAACTGGCCTGAAAAGGCCAGTTTTTGTATCCAAAACCGCTATAAATTTGTCACAGTCTTGTTTTCCTATGGTATAAATGGGGTTGAGTGCCAAGTAAAATCGAAATGATATATAAACGAAAGTTTAATGATTACAGGAGGAAGTTACTTATGAATATGCGTCTGCCATCAAAAAAATTTTTGGTTGGAATGTTTAGCATTCTGGCAGCTATAGCAATTCTGTTGACAGTTGTTCCAGCAGCGTATGCTGAAAGCAGTGGCCCACTTTCGCCCATCCCCGGCTTCGGCCGGATACCCAACGAAGCGCTTATCCGTATGCACAAGCAAGAAGGTGGTTGGTTCAATGACCAGGATGCCTTGATCAAAAAAGCGAACCAGCTCTCCGTAAATTTTCAGACGCTGATTGATGCTGAAGCAAAAGCGGGCAAAAACGTATCCATACTCCAGGATACCCTGGCTACTTTTGATTCAGAGCTTTCCGCCAGCAAAGATATTCACGGTCAAGCCGGAAATATTATCTTTTCACTGGTTGGATGGCGAAGCACGGGTGATATCAAAGATCGCCTGGCAGCCGGACAATCGTTGCTGGATGGGCGCGCTGCTCTGCAAGATGCAAATTTCAGATTGACCAACGCTATGCCTGCTCTCGAAAAAGGCTTTAATATGTGGCGCGCCAGCCGGATCCATCCTGCCAATACTACACCTGGGCCAACCCAGGATTGTATATCGAGTGATATATTACCTTGCCCGGTCTTTCCATAAACTACTGCAAGCAAAGTTGCGTTGTCGTAAAAGTAAAAATTTAGCTTAACTCGCAAAGGAATTTGAGTGAACAAGAAAACCTGGTTTTGGGCCCTGGTAGCGCTGATTGCTTTGGCCGTTACTGGTTGCTCTACAAATATTAATTCTGGTCAGGCAAGTGGCGACAAACCACAGCCGCAGGTCAGAGTGGAAGCCATGCCAAGCGCCACACCTACTTTACCTGGGATGGCGGATAATGTAGCTCCGACTCCCGAGCCCAGTGCCAGCCCAACTGCTGCCTGGATGTATTATGACCCGACACCGGATGAAGATGTCATAGCGAATCAGATCCAGAGCATGATGGATGATATTGATAAAAGGTTGAATAGCACAAAATTCATCTTCAATAAATAAATTACTACTTTCAAGCGGGGCAGTTATGAACTGCCCCGCTTGATTTAATGGTGAGGGAAGCAATCAAAACTTCATTTTTATCCGCATGGGGTTAATCGGGTATACTTTTGAAATGGCAGAGTCAGTTGGAGTATTTGGCGGGACCTTTGACCCTCCCCACCTGGGACATCTGATCCTGGCAGCGGAGGCTCTCAACCAGCTAAAGCTGAGCCGGGTGCTGTGGGTATTAACTCCCCAGCCGCCGCATAAACCAGACCGGCCAATCACTCCGCTTCCTCACCGTTTAGAGATGCTCAAACGGGCGATACAGCATGCTCCCGGGTTTGAACTATCCACAATTGAAGTGGATCGTCCAGGTCCGCACTACACATTGGACACACTGGATTTGTTGCAAGTCCGAAATCCCTCAACACGCTTTGTGTTGTTGATGGGGGGCGACTCTCTGCAAAATTTACCAACCTGGTATCATTCAGAAGAGCTTGTTGCCGCGGCTTATACATTCGGTGTAATGCGGCGCCCTGGAGATGAGATCGATACAAAGACGCTGGAAAAGGCCTTGCCAGGGTTGAAGAACAAACTCCGCTTTATTGAAACCCCTCAATTGGAAATTTCATCATCATCTATTCGAGAGCGGATCGCAAGCGGTGGTCATTACCGTTTTTACTTGCCAGCCGAGGTTTACGATTACATCCGTCAAAATATGTTGTATGTCAAATCTCGAGGGTATATTCCCGGGGTTGAAAATCTTTGAGGCTCGCAGGTCTGTCAAATTTTTCCAACCAGCGCTGCTCCTGTTTGAAACTATCTTCCCCCTGGATTTTTGACTTGGAATATCAAAAAAGCTTCAACTCGAAAGTTGGAGCTTTTTTGATGCAGGAAGAAACCCGAAGATCAACTATTTTGAACTGGCGTGACAGGTTCGGTTACTGGCAAGATGGCGGGGTTTCTGGAACCAAAACGGGTCATTGTCACTGCGCCGAGACCGGCCAGGCCCAGGATGGATGGTAGCAGCCATCCAATGCAGGGTATAAAACCAATGCTCTGAGCTACCAGGTTAAGGATGAAAACACCCAAACCGGCACTCAGTGGTAGCGGCCACTCACTCCTGAACATCTGGGCCATCCGCACACCTACTTCCATACCCATTGCCAGCCAACCCAATATACAGGCAGCGGAGAACACCACCAACAAAATAAAGATCAATGGTATGGTCAGAATCACCGTAATGATAAACAGGCTGAAAAGCCCGAGCGCCACGACCGCAACTATGAACAGGATAATGGTTAGCACGCCAATGCCGAAAGCAAGAAATGGCTGTGTGGTGACACTTTCGGATACTCGGCGTAAATGCGTTGGTAAGAACATCGTGATTAAAATTGCCAGCAATGCAAGGATCACTGACTGTCCCAGAACCCCAAATGCATTAAGAATGGGGTTTATCGGATTGATAGAGGTTTGTGGAAATATGTTGCCAGGAGCAACTGGAATCGCTGGCGAGGTTGGAGAAGTTAGATTATTCACTACATCGCCGTCCACCCTGGCTGTTCGATCGCGGTTGACCGGGCTGCCAAACGTGACCAGGTTACCATGAATATGAGTTTCAGGCCCCAGTTTGACCGCGCCTCCCATCACCACCACATCTTTGCTGACTTCGCCATCCAGCGTCAGACTGCCGCCAAATAATACAACGGCGCCGTTGACAGTAGCATCCTTTTCAATGGATACCGATCCGCCAAAAACAACCAGATCCTGCGACAAAGATTCGCCACTCTTGAGTGTATAGTTGCTGCCAAAGATCGGGCCATCTGCCAGTCCTCTGGCCTGAACCGCCTGGAATGGCAGCAGCAATAACATAAACACTAAAAGCCCAGTGAAAACCATGTTTGCAATTTTCATAATTTACTCCTCAACGTTTGCCAGTCAGGCGGTTATATGCAAATTGTCTTTCCATACCAGAAGACAGGGTGCCTAAACGGCCGAACGTACCTTTTTCCCAACCCAGCGGAAGGAAACTGCCAACAAATAACTAAATACACACAACACAATCACAAAAAGCCCCCAGATATAAGCCGGCACCATGGATACCATAACATTAAGAAGGGTACTGGCGAGCACCTGTATCGCGCGGGCGATTAAAACAAAATTGACCATGTGGCTGATCAATAAACTCGCCAGGCTGGCTGGGGATAGGGATAAGTATGGCAAATATGGTGACAATAGCCACAGGCTAACGATAATTCCCACGATTGCCAATAGGAACAACCCAAATATGGTTTGCCAGCGCTGAATTTTGCGTTGGGCAACCAGTCTTGTCTGAAAGCGAAGTGTGAAGCCCGCAGCAGGGGGCATGGCCGCAGTTGAGCGCAGACTCAGGTTGGCCCGCTCCAGGGCAGCGCATTCGGGGCAGGAGCGCAGATGAATACGCAAATCCCGATCTTGTTCGGAGTTCAAGGTTTCATCATTAAGTAACCAGTCTTCAAATGGCCGGTGATCCATAAGGTGTCCTTTCCATGTGAGATTCGGGCGGGTTTGCAAGCAGAAGGCGGGCTACTGATTTGCGCGCACGATGCAGGCGACTTTTAACCGCGCTGACTGATAGTTTCAGGCTGTCGGCAATTTCAATTTCGGAGAAGTCATACCAATAACGCAAGATTACAGCCGCCCTGTCTGTGGCATCCAAACCTTTTAGCGCGATCTGGATAAGTTCTTGTTCCTCCCGGCGCATAGACTCATGTTCCGGGTTGACGGCTTCCATGTCGGGCAGTTCGAATGGGGCATCATCGTCCGATTGCTCAGCGTCGAGCGAAAATATGCCAAAGCGTTTTTTACGCAAGCGATCAATGCAATAATGCGCAGCAATTGATAACAACCAGGTCGCAAAGGGACGCTGGCGATCATAGCGTGTCAGATTTTGGTAGGCGCGTAAAAAACTTTCCTGGGCGGCATCTTCGGCAGCCTCCGATTCGCCCAGCATTCTGAAGCACATATTGAAGACCGGGGTCTGGTATTGCTCCACCAGCCGGGTAAAGGCTTCATCGTTCCCTTGTTGAGCCTGAATGATCCAGGTCATCTCTTCGTTCACGTTTGCTCCTATCGGTCACTCTGTAAAGATATACGCAGATCACTTATGAAGGTTGCAGAAATTATTCTACTGCGCTTTGATTTTTGCAGCACAAAAACCCCGGACAAATAATAAAAATCTGTAACTGCTCACCATGTCTTGGTTTGGGCATAATCATATTGAATTTATGGGTACTTTTCATTTGGCAGCCCGAAGGGCTTTTTTGTACTGAGGAAGGGCCTCGCACGAAGTGTGCCCTGTGGGTCAGCCGCCGAAATGGTGTGCGTGGAAATTTGCCAAAAATTTGCCAGCAGTTTTGCGCTATACCCGACTTGTGGGTAACGATTAGCCCGTTTCGGGAAGGGCTCTTTCACCCCGCACACCTGCACTTGCGTTCCGGTGCGATTTGCCAAGCAAATCGTGTGTTCTTAGCGGGGATAGGTCGTCATTGCCAACAATTAAACAACCTATAAGCAGTTACCAAAAGTCTTTGAATGAACCGGCCTGATATGACAGTGTAGGATTTTTCCTGTATAATCCGCCAATGCGAAAAACTCTGTTGTTTGTAGTATTCTCTGTATTATTCGCAATCGCCCTACTCAGTCTGGGGGAATTAAGGCATACCTGGCGAACTCTCCATAACAGCGATGTGCGCTATATGGGCCTTGCCATCCTACTTTTGGTATGCTGGATATTGAATGAGGCAGCTGGTTATCATTCAATATACAGATTGATGGATATAAAAGAAAATTTCAGACACCTGGTTTTACTGTCTTCTGCTGGTGGATTTATTAATGTTGTGGCCCCCAGTGGTGGGTTTGGCGGGGTGGCAGTATTCGTAGACGATGCAGGCAAGCGTGGCCTTCCGCGTGGTATGGCCGCCGCGGTGGGAGCGCTATTTTTATTCCTTGAGTATTCTGCTTTTTTGGTGGTGTTGGGGCTGGGCTGGGCGGTCTATATTCGCCGTAGTGACCTTAAGCCGGGTGAAATCACAGCTTCATTCATTTTGCTGGCGATAGTGTCCAGCCTGGGGATTCTTATTTATATTGGCTCTCAATCTGGTGAAAAGCTGGGCCGCATCCTGGGTTGGTTTTCTCACCGGATCAATCGGATACTTTGGCCATTTCTGCACCGTGAATATTTTCACGAAATTGCCGCCCATGAATTTGGCGTGGAAGTAGCGTCCGGGCTGTCTATTTTGCGTAAAAAGCGGCGCGGAATCCTGGTACCCTTTTTGTTTGCCCTGAATAGCAAATTGCTGCAAACCCTTATTCTTGCGATGACTTTTCTTGCATTTGATGTGCCTTTTACGATTGGAACTATTATTGCCGGGTTTGCTTCGGCCTATCTTTTTCTAATAGTGTCGCCTACGCCATACGGAATCGGTTTTGTTGAGACGCTCCTGCCCCTGGCGCTGACTTCGTTGAGCGTAGCCTGGGAAGATTCTGTGCTCATTACCCTTATGTATCGCGGGATTACTTTTTGGGTGCCGTTGTTTCTGGGTGGTATTTCATTTCGCATCTTACAAAAAGAGTAATTCTCTAATCGCTTTTCCATATCACTGCAGAACCATATCCCACCACTCGCTGGAAATCACCGGTCACATCACCTGATGTGGCATGTTTTAGAACTTTGATTTTATTAGCCCCCAGGGCTTTGGATGCCCACATAACAGCGGTTAGCGCGCCGATTCCGCAGGCTTCACCCTCACCGTTTTCATCTATTTCAAAAACCCCATCTGGCGAAAAAGCTGCCACCTGCGCCAGCATGGCTGCGTCAAGTGTATTGGCGCGCGATTGGTGGTGGAAATGCGAGAGATCGGTGGACGCCACCATCAGCGCGTTTTTTCCATCCAGTACTTCTGCCAGGGCCTCACCCATCTGGCGAGCTGATAGGCGGGTTTGCTGGCGAAGCATAACGGGCAGAAGAGAAAAATCCTTTTTAATGGCCCGCTGCAGGAATGGCAGCTCAATTTCGAGCGAATGTTCTGGATCGTTTACAACCGGTGTCAACCCATATCCCAGGCGCTCTTTCAGCTTCTGGTCCAGTGCATTCACAAGCAAGCGATCAATCTGGATTTGACCCAGGGGTGTGACATACGCGGCGTGTGCCGAAGTGATAAATGGATAAGGGTAAAGATTGTGCATGGGGGAAAGCACGGCAATCACATCGGGGATGTAATTTTTTACGGCTGCGAAGGCGTAACCGGCTACTGGGCCAGAATATCGATGCCCGGCATGTGGCGCAATGACAGCAATTATTTTCCCGGGCAGCTCAGGCAGGGATGCGGCCGAAATATAACCATCCACTGCGCGTGCCAAACGGTCAGCCTGGCCTTCGTACCACGTACCAGCAATAGGGGAAGGACGAACTTCAGATACAGCAGTCATATCAGCCTCCAGCTTTATGGAAAGTACCCACAAGTTCAGTATTGTATACCTATTGTCGACACAAATGAAGAGCATCATGCATTAATATGGGAGTATACTGGCTATGTGCTGAAGACACATAGACCAGCTTTTTACCCTGTTTACGAAGGTTTTTTTGCTTTTTAAAGTTTTGATGAACGTTGGAAGTTTTTTGAACGTTTTGTAACAATTTCAAGGAGGGTAATATGCCGCGTTCATTCAAATTATTTCCCCGTTATCGTCGTCCCAGTCTTGGCACCCTTCTGGGTATCACCCAGGTTAAACGCAGCGTCAGCCGCAAACTGGGCCTGGCGACCTTGCGCGACCCGACCACGCCCCTCAAGAACCTTGAACGCCGAGAGCTTCGTAAAGTTGGTTACTACTCTGAGCCGATGAAGGCTGCCCGTGCCTTTGGTTTTCTCAAACCAGGCGGCTGCGGGCTCGTACTCGTCATCGGGTTGCTTTTCGTGGCAACAGCATTTCTGGCTCTTATGTTTTGAGCCTCATCTCCCGTTCACTTTTATCCAGCCCGCAGGGTACACATTTCGAATATCTTCATGGAGATCAATTCCGACCTCCCGCCATCCTTGCATTTTTGCACAGCCCGTCTTCATAGCATGTAATTAAAACGCTGAGGCCTGCCAGTTTGATCCCGGCATCTACTTTATGGATACTTGCACTGTAGCTGTTTGCAGGCTGTGATCCTTGTGCACCACCAACAACTGCAACGAATAGAGTCCTTTCAGGCCGGTTGTATTCCACTCAGCCAGGGCTCCATTGCCTGCCGGTGTGCTGACATCCCCCCCGATCTGTGTCCATGTATCCGGGTTTAGCCCCTGCCCATATTGCAATCGGTAATAGCTGAAATCCAACCCTGCGGCCGTCCCTGTGATCGTAACATTTCCTTGCAGTTCCGCAAACATTGCTGGTGAGCTGACATTCGCATTTGGATCACTTATTGGCGGCTGGATATTGTCATACTGTGTTGGAGGGTTGAAGGCATACGGCGGTGGCGGAACGTGCAGGTTCATTGCCTGCCCCCAAGCTTCTGCTTCAGATGGCAGTATCATATACACACGTTTTTCAACAAGTTGTTGGGGTGTAAATACAGTTGCGAGCAGGTTGGTTTCGCGGTTCACTGCGTATTTTCGGTAAAGAGTATCCGATTGCATCGGTTGGTAACCATCAATGAAGATTTCATCAACCACATTAGGGCAGGCATCAGTTGGCAACATGCCCGAGGGATCGCATACTTTCAGATGTACCATGCCCGGTGGTTGGGTCCAATCGTCGGGCGGCAGATTGCGGCTGGCAGCCTGCATCATGGAAATCCATAATCCTTTTGTTGCTGGCTGCGCCAGGCTGGATGTTCCAGACTTTTCGCTGCCCATCCACACCACCACCACGCGCCTGGGTGTATAACCTGCGGCCCAGCTTTCGGCACCATCCTGTGTTATGGCGGTCTTCAACGCTGCTGGATACGTGAGGTCAGAGAAATTTGCGCTCAAAACATCGGTTAAAAGATAAGCCAGTTGCGGGCTGAGCACCTGTGCCGAGCCCGAAGCGCTCCAATCAGCAAGACTTTGTCCGTTCAGATCTTGCACAGCTAGCAGTTCGGATGGCTTCAATCCATCCGGTGTGTTCTGCCCATACAGGGTACCCAAAGTTGCAAAGACTCCGTAAGTTTGCGCAATCTGGATGATGGAAATATATTTATCCGGATCAAGAAACTCTTTTGAGCTTGAAGCTGGCATGTCCAGTCCAAAAGGTGTCATGGTTTGCTGTACCAACCCCGCACCCATCTGGTCAAAAATTTGATTGGTAATTTCAACGTTTTCACTTGTCATTGCTGTTCTCAGACGCATCGGTCCCTTGTGCTCGTCAATTGGAATGGATGTGTCTGATTTCCTGGGCGGCAAATCCCAAAGCAAGCTGGCGGGCGATAATCCTCGCGTAAAACCGGTCAGGTAAATAAATGGGCTTAGCAGGCTACCTGGTTTGTGTGGACTGAGCGAGGCTGCTTCACTGCTGTTACTTCTTAGATCGCCAGCCAAAGCCAATATTTGGCCGTTCTCCGGATCCATTACTACTGCGCTGGCAGTTTGGGCTGCCTGATCTGTAGTCGCGGGTGGCAGGGGTGGCAGGTTTTCGGCGCCATCACAACTTTGCAAAGATGCGCCTCCCGGGTTGTTCAAACGGGTAAGCTGTATTTGCAAAGTGCAGCGGGTTCGCATTTCAAGCTCGTAATCCATTGTGGTCAACACTTTCATGCCGCCGCGTTCTAATCGTGACCGGTTGAAATGGCTGTCGAGTTGTGCGAGCGCCATTGTGGTAAAAGCCGGAAAACTATTCGCCTCGGGTGACGGCGCTGACTGGAAGATAATCCTGACCTTACGCGCCTGCTCAACTTCGGCGGCTGTTGCCATTCCGCGCGCTTCGATTACCCCCAGGGCTTCCTGTGAGCGCTGCAAAGCCGCCTCGGGTGCATCCAATGGGTTGATTGCCGGGGATTGGCTTATTGAAGCCAGGAGAGCGGCTTCCGCCAGATTTAGATCTGCCGCAGGCTTACCCAGGTATAACTGGGAAGCCGCTTCCGCCCCATAGGCGTAGTGCCCGTAGTTGGCGCTGTTGAGATACCACTCCAGGATTTGTTCGCGTCCATACTGACTGCTCAGTTGTGCCGCCAGTATTTGCTCTCGAAAAGCGCGCCGCCAGTTGGATGGCTCATCCCAAAGCAGTAACTGGGAAACCAGCATTTGGGTCAGCCCCGGGTGTTCATCGGGATTTGACAGGCTCTCGAGGCGGTTTCCTGGCCGTGTCCAGAAACCCGGGTCGAGTAGGGCCACCGTTGCGCGTACCAACGTTTCGGGAATGTGATTGGGGATTTGTTGGTTATAAGGAATATAGTTCCGCGGTCCGTCATTCGGAGCAAGAACCATCAGGATATGTGTGCCGCTGCGATCGTATATTCTTGAAGGCTGCATCAGGCTGCCTGTCACCGGGTTCAGCATGTCTGGCAGCAGTTCCAGGGAAGGCAGCCCTGCGGTGATGGAAGCATAAGCCAGAGCTCCAATCAATGTCAGTACACTCAACAGGAGCGTTAACGCTCCCCCAGCAGCGATGATGCCGCCATTCAGCCGGTTGCGTGTAGCTTGCCGCTTGAAAAATCGTCGCGTACGTCGTCTTCGCAGGAGAGATATAGCATCCATACTCCCATTTTATCAGACCGGCTTATTCGTTTATGCTGTTCATCATAGCGTTTCTAAAAAATTTATGTAACTGCTCACCCGGTTGTATCATCAGGGAAAATAAATAGCCAAATTGCTAAAATTCGATGGGTTGCCCCGCAAGTGGTGTTTCGCGTAGTGGCCCTTGTTTCACCCCGGACACCTGCACTTGCGTTCCGGTGCAATTTGCCAAGCAAATCGTGTGATCTTACCGGGGAATTTGGCCGCTGCGCGAAACACTACGAAAAGTACTGTCTCCCCCTTCTCGTTTCGGGCTAATCCTTACCCACATCTTTTTACCAATTTCAATGCGGGTTTTAGCAGGGAAATGAGGGGTTCTGGGCGGAAAAGGCTGTTTCGCTCCGCGTGCTTTTCGCGGAGGCGGCAGCCACCTTTTCCACCCAGATCATCGTGCTGTGCACAAGAACTTCTCCCTCTCCCGTTCACGAAATCTTTATGCGCTGAGCAAGATTTTGAACGGGAGAGGGTCGGGGTGAGGGTTATCAGAATCCAAGGCCAAGGATTTTTGTAATATGCACAAAAAAACACTGTAAAAAAGAGGAAAAACTTGGGCAATAATCACCTTCAGCAGACTTGTGGGTAAGGATTAGCCCTGAAGGGAAGGGTTCTTTCACCTCGCGCGTTCTTCGCGAGGATAGGTCATCGCCTAAAGGAAAGCAACCGGTGATTAGTTACGAACGTTTTTAAGTTACGCAAGAGGTCTAATTTTTTGAAACCGCTCTAAAAATGACCGAACCGTGAGTATATAGCGTGTACAAACGTGTTTTTCTGATATACAATCAATATCATTTACTAAATTGTAACTGCTCACTGGTTGTATACTTTTGGGCAAGAACCTAT
>CAIWAX010000338.1 GCA_903910795.1 uncultured Anaerolineae bacterium | reverse complement strand
CGGCCAAATTTGGGCCGCTGCGCGAAACACCACTTGCGAGGAAAACCAGTGATTATCGTTTCACTTGGGCATTAAATCGCGCCGCCCAGTTTGTGAAGTCGTGGCTCTTATGCGTGGATGGCCCAGTCAAGGAAGAAGGGGCAGCGTTATTTTTTCTTGTGGCGCTTGCGGCCGGAGGTCGCGGAGGTATCCGGGCTGGGCGCGTCGAGCTGGGCGGGAGTTGCGGCGGGGGCGTCGAGCTGGGCGGAGGTGTCTGTGGTGGATTCTACAGCCACGAGGCGCGGCAGGTAGCGGAAGACGCGGTCGATCACGCCGGAGCGGACTTCGGCGAGCAGTTCCTGGAACATGTCGGAGGCCTTGGTTTTGTACTGGACGAGTGGGTCGCGCTGACCGTAGGCTTCCAGGCCGATGGAAACGCGCAGGGCTTCGACGCGGGTCAGGTATTCGACCCACAGCTCGGTGATGACGCCCAGCAGCACGCCGCGGTGAATTTCGGCCATGCGGCGCTGGCCGAGTTCGGAGCTGAGGGCGGTGCGCTGCGCGGCGGTGAGGGCGGTCAGCGCCGTTTCGGCGGGCAGGCCGAGCGGGGCGGCTGCGTCCTGAAAGTCAGCCAGGCTGTTGGCATTCTGAGATTTCTGGGCAAATTCAGCCAGGCCCCAACCATTCAGCAGGTGTGCGCTGGCTGCTTCGAGGTGTTCGAGCACATCGTTTTCAACATCTTCGGGTTTGCGTCCGGAGAGGATTTGGGCGGCGAGGTAGAAGTAGTTGAAGCGCGGGTATTCCTGCGTTTCCTGCCTGTGCGTGCGCGGGTTGAAAACGGCACGGCGGCCGCGGGCCAGGCCGTCTAGCAGGCGGATCAGATCGGATTCGTCCATTTCGGCAGTGTTGCGGCGGCTAAGTTGGGCTTCCAGTTCGCGGGCGGTGGCGCTGCCGGAGCCGGAAAGTCTTTCGCGGCGGCTGACCAGCATCTTCTGGGCGGATTCCATCAGGCGCGCGGCGGCTTCGCCCCAGTCCAGGCGGGCGAGTTCGTCCACTTTGACGGGTAACTGTTCATTTACGCGGTATTCGATGCTGCCAAGCAGGCGCGAGATGGCGATGTTGGATAGGGCCACGTCGATCTGATCTTTGATCGGTTCTTCCAGCTCGGCGGGGTCGGATGTCAGCAGTTTGAGCTGCTCGTTGTTGAAGCGCAGGTCGATATGGATCAGGGATTTGAGTTCTTCCTGAAGTTCAGAGACTTTTTTGGGCTCGTTGTTTACTTTCTGCGCTTCGAAGAAGGTATCGACCAGGTCAAAGCGTTCCTGGAGCTGGATTTCGAGGGTTTCGGCGGTTTTGGCAACTGCCGTTTCGATGGCTTTCAGGATATGGCCTTCTTCGATCTCAACGGCGCGTTTGACGATGCCCAGGATGGTTTCGGCCGGGGTCCCGCTGGCGCTGGCGAGTTCGTCGAGCAGCAGGCGGTAGGTGAAGGAGGCGAAAATCTTATTGTCACCGTACACAAAGGGCGGTTGGATGCCTTCCAGCCAGGCCAGCAGTTTCCAGGGGCCTTCTTCGTCGGCCATACCTGGCGTGACGCGCTTGGCGATTTCATCCCGAAGCAGGGATGAAATATCTTCGGACAGGTCGGCCTTGAGCATGGCGCGGTCGCGCTGGGAGTAGATGATAGTGCGCTGCTTGTTGAGGACGTCGTCGTAATCCAGCAGGTGTTTACGCACGTCAAAGTTGGAGCCTTCGACGCGGTGCTGGGATTGTTCGATCAGGTTGGTGACGATCCGGTTTTCGAGCGGGAAGTCATCATCGAGTTGGAAACGCTGCATGATGCTGTCGACCTGCTCGCCGCCGAAGAGGCGCATCAGATCGTCTTCGAGGGACAGGTAGAAACGTGAAGAGCCGGGGTCGCCCTGGCGGGCGGCACGGCCGCGCAACTGGTTGTCGATGCGCCGGGCTTCGTGACGTTCGGAACCGATTACGTGCAGGCCGCCCACGCGCCGGACGGTTTCCATGTCTTCAAAGTATTTCAGGAAATAGTGGATCTCGGATTCGTAGATGCCGAAGTCAGAGGGATCCATTTTGAGAATAGCCTGGCGCTGTTCTTCGAGGCGCATGTCGTAGGGATCCAGGCCGGCGCGGTGCAGCACACGGCTGACGATGGCGATGATTTCATCGGCCAGTTCGCCGCCCAGCTTGATATCGACACCGCGGCCGGCCATGTTGGTGGCGATGGTCACGGCCCCAAAAGCGCCCGCGGCGGCGATGATCTGGCTTTCCTCGGTGTGCTTGCGGGCGTTCAGAACTTCGTGCGGCACGCCGCCCAGGATGACGCCTTTCAGTCGCTCAGCGTACTCCGGGCCGAGATACAGGAGGGTGAGCAATTTGGTCAGGCTGTCCGGCTCTTCGAGGTTGATGGTGGTGAGCGGCAGATTGGCGGTTTTGATAAACTCGCGCAGAAACTTGGGGTCGAGCTGGTCGAGGGCTTTGTAGAGCGGCTTGAGTTCAGGGATCAGGCGGCCATCCTCTTCCTTGCCGCTGGCATCGAACCAGAGTTGGCGCATGAGGCGAACCTGGAGCAGGCGCCGGACGGTTTCGGGTTTGAGGCGGCCGGAGAGGCGTTCGGAGGATTCGACCGAGGTGGTGCCGACCAGGATGGGGCGGCCGAGCACGTGGTCGTGGATGATTTCGGTGACGATGGCGCGCAGTTTGGCTTCGCCGGTGCGGTAGACCACATCCGGGTAGTCGGCGCGGCGCCAGAAGACGGGGGTCTTTTGGGTGTCGCCGCGGGCGGCGAAGTAAGCGATGTCGTAGCCGTCTTTGTCTTTGGTTTTGACTTCAACCAGGCTGGAGTTGCCCTGTGTGGCGTTGTATTCGAGGTTGGTGGGGATGGGCAGGACGTCGAGTTTGTAAATTTTGTGAAATTCTTCGGATTCTGTCAGGGCGGTACCGGTCATGCCAGCCAGCTTCTGGTACATGCGGAAGTAGTTCTGGAGAGTGATGGTGGCATAGGTGACGTTTTCGGGCTCGATTTTGACGCCTTCTTTGGCCTCGATGGCCTGGTGCAGGCCTTCAGACCAGCGGCGGCCAACCATCAGGCGGCCGGTGAATTCGTCGACGATCAGCACTTTGCCGCCCTGGACGAGGTAGTCTTTGTTGCGGCGGAAGAGGTATTGGGCGCGCAGGGCTTGTTCGAGATGGCCGAGCAGGCGGGCTTGTTCGGGGGTGATGTCTTCGGGGCGTTCGGGGTCGCGCAGGGGCTGGCCGAGTAGTTGTTCAACGTGCAGGGTGCCGACTTCGGTGAGGGAGATGCCGCGGTCTTTTTCGTTGACTTCGTAATCTTCTGGATTGAGGTTTTTGACGAGGGCGGCCATCTGGCTGTACAGGCCGAGATCGCCGGAAGCCGGGCCGGAGATGATGAGGGGGGTGCGGGCTTCGTCGATCAGGACGTTGTCGACTTCATCGACAATCGCGTAGTAGTGGCCGCGCTGGACTTTTTCGGCGGCGGTGTAGACCATGTTGTCACGCAGGTAGTCGAAGCCGAATTCGGCGTTGGTGCCGTAGGTGATATCGGCGGCGTAGGCCAGGCCGCGTTCAACCAGGCGCAGTTTGTGTTTATCTTCCTGAGGGCTGTCGTGTTCGGGATCGTAGAGGAAGGCTTTTTTGCCGTTCTCGGTGGCGGCGGCGGATTGCAGGATGCCAACGCTCAGGCCGAGGGCGTGGTAGATCGGGCCCATCCAGCGCGCGTCACGGCGGGAGAGGTAGTCGTTCACTGTGATGAGGTGAACGCCGCGCCCGGTCAGGGCGTTGAGGTAGAGCGGCAGGGTGGCTACCAGGGTTTTACCTTCACCAGTACGCATTTCGGCGATTTTGGTGTGATGCAGGGCCGAGCCGCCGATCAGTTGCACGTCATAGTGGCGCAGGCCGAGCGCACGCTTGGAGGCTTCGCGCACAGCCGCGAAAGCCTCGGGCAGCAGTTCATCGAGCACGCTTTGTTCAAGTTCAAAGCGTTCGGCGTCGGTTTCAACATCCTTGATTTCATCAGCCAGGCGTGCGCGGAATTCGGCGGTTTTGGCGCGCAGGGCGTCATCGCTGAGTTGTTCGTATTGGGTTTCGAAACCGGCGACCGGCAGGATGCTCTCGGTCAGTTTGTCGACTTCGCGTTTATTGGGGTTGCCCCCGACCAGTTTTATGAATTTTTGAAACATGGGTATCCTTACAAAAAAATAACAGGCAGGGGGCAAGGTTCATCCTCTGCAGAATCCGAGATTATGATCTAAAAAGGAAATTATAGCATAGGGAGAAAGATCGAACCGCAAAGAGGCCCGGGACGCAAAGAAAAGATTAATACATTTTGATCTGATGCTATTCAGGGGCGGCTCTATTAAACATTTCGGGTTATTTGCCCTGCCATATCCTGGCTCGCTCCGGGTACAGGCGTGCCAGGCGGTTTTTCTTCAGGTTTTCGCGCATGATCCATTGGATATCTTTGTCCGGACTGGCAATCCACTTTTCCATCAGCGCCTTGCCATGGGCGGGCAGGGCCGTGACTGCCACGCTCCAACAGTATCCCAGTCCTTTTTTTAGAGCCAGAAAATCGGGGCTGCGGCGGTCTGGCAGGCTTTCAAGGCTGGCAGTGATCGCGTCCAGGATTTGTAAGACCTCATTGGCTTGCTCTGGCTGGCGCAGTAATCTGGGTTCGCACAGGGCGGCCGCCGCGGCGCGCTGCTCGAGGGGGGTGCCCTGGCTCCATTCTTGTAAGGCGCGAATCAACGCATCCATATTTCGATCTCCCCAGCGTTGCAGCGCCATGGCGACCCCTTCACGTACCCGCCAGCGCGGATCGGAGGCGTGGCTACGCAAAATTGGGATGAACTCAGTCTGGCCCTCCGCCAGCAGACGGCCCAGACCAATCACCCCGCAGAACGCGAGGAACTCATAGGGCGAATTAACTGGCGCGAGGGCGGCGGTATAAGCTGTATATTTTTGAAAGAGTGCCAGGTCGCCTTCATCGGCTACCACCTGGGCCAGTTCAATATTGCCGTGCGGGCCAGGCAGCCCGGATTCTGCCAGCAAATAGTTGTCCCAATCCACCAGGCCGCGCAGTCTATCCCGGTATTCGGTTGTTTTTGACATTTTTGGTCTGAGGACTGCTATCCGCTGGTCAGCAGCGCCACCAGCTCGCGGCAAAAGGCGGGGATATCGGCCACCACACGGCCCCAAACCTGGTTGCCGTCGCGGAAGGCGGCTTCATCCACCCAGGTGGCCCCGGCATTGACCAGGTCATCCTTGATGCCGAGCGAGCCCGTGGCGCAGTGGCCCTTGACAATCCCGGCTGAGATGGCGATCAGGCCGCCGTGACAGATGATGCCGAGCGGTTTCCCGGCGCTGTCCATCTGACGCACCAAGTTTGTGACTGCCGGGTAACGGCGCAGCTTGTCGGGCGCCCAGCCGCCTGGCAAGATCAGGGCGAACAACTCATCGGCTTTCAGAGATTCGATAGTAGTATCGGGTGTGATCATTAATCCGTTTTTTCCTCGCACTGGTTTCAAGTCCAGCCCGGCGGAGAGTACTTGCGCGCCTTCTTCCTGTAACCGCATGAGCGGCACGTAATATTCCAGATCTTCCACTCCTTCAGCCACCAGGGTGGCGATTTTCCTACCCTGTAGTTTCATCAGGAACTTCCTCCATTTTGGGGCATCATCCATACGAATAAGTTTTTGGGCCCATGCACCCCCAGCGTGGTGGTTAGTTCAATATCGGCTGTCCGGCTGGGGCCAGTGATAAAAACCAGATAGTGGCTGTCTTTGGCCTCTGCAAAAACCTGGTGCAGGTCGGCGCGCAGCATTTCCGGGCGTACGATTGCCAGGTGCATGCGCGGAAGGAGCGAAACGGCGCGCGGTTTTTCGGCGGAGGAGCGCAGCACAAGCGTGCCGGTCTCGGGCAGCAGGTAGTCGGCCGAGGTGATGCCCAGGTCGCACTGCGCCATCTCCAGTTTGTCTGCATTGGGGGAGACCAATTCCACCCCCAGGCTGCGCAGGCTGTTTTCGATGCCAAGCTCTGTAAACCAGTCGGAATGCCAGACAACCGCTTTCTGAATGTTATTTTCTGACACCAGGGCTGAGAAGTCGACGGGCAGGCTGGCTGGCGTCACATTTTTGCCAACCCCCGAAAGTTTGCCAATTTCCACCAGGAAGGCAGCCGTGCTTTCGGCAGGGGTTTTGGCCTGATAAGCCGGGTAGACGGCGGGCCGCGGGTTCGTGAGCGGCGCCTGTGTCTCGCGCCCCAGGGCGCGGCGAATGCCTTCAATACCCTGGCGGATATCTGTCAAGCTGCTGTGCATGGGATCGCTCATTTTGTGTTTTCCCTGGCTACGCGGGAATGCGCGCGCCACCAATTTCTAAAGCTGGCGTTAAACGGCGGCAGCGGACGGGCTTTTGTCCAGCGGTTGAGGGGATAGGGGGCGGACGGGATCCACTCGCCTCGTTTGAATACGCTCATAAAGAATGGCAGGATGCCCGTCCCAAAACGGTAAATCCAGTTCCAGCCGAGGGCCATGGAAGCCATGCCGGCCATGGCCCTGATCGGAACCGGCATACTCGGCCCGGCCACCTCGTCGCCCTGGGCCACCCGCCGCCGTAAATGGCGCAGAATGGTCGGGATCGGGATTTTGACCGGGCAGACATCCGCGCAGGCACCACACAGGGTGGAAGCGTACGGCAGTTCGCGCGCCACCTGTGTGCCCAGCATCTGAGGTGCAAAGATCGCGCCGATTGGGCCGGAAATGAAATAGCCATAAGCGAAACCGCCCACATTTTTGTAGACCGGGCAGACATTTTCGCAGGCCCCGCAGCGGATACATTTGAAGACCTGACGGCCAATTGGGTCTTTCATGATCTTTGAACGACCGTTATCCAGCAGCACCAGGTGAAATTCTTTCGGCCCAAACTCGCCTTCCTCGCGCCGCGGGCCGGTAATGAACTGGGTGTAGGTGGATAGTTTCTGCCCGGTGGCCGAGCGCGCCAGCAGCTTGAGAAAAACCGTCAGCGATTCCCAGTCCGGGATGATCTTGTCGATGCCGACCACCGCAACATGCAGATCGGGCATGCTGGTGCACATGCGCCCATTGCCCTCGTTGGTGACCATGACCATGGTGCCAGTCTCTGCTACCAGGAAGTTGGCGCCCGAAACGCCCATCTCGGCGCTCAGGAATTTCTCGCGCAGTTTTTCGCGCGCGATGCGGGCCAGCTCGATCGGGTCGGAGGGGGCATTCATGTGCAGTTTTTCGCTGAACAGGGCCGCGATTTCTTCCTTTTTGAGGTGCACGGCCGGGACAATGATATGCGATGGCCCGGTGCCAGCCAGTTGGATGATGTATTCGCCCAGGTCGGTCTCGAGTGCTTCGATGCCGGCCGCCTGCAGGGCGTGGTTCAACTCGATTTCCTCGGTTGCCATGGATTTGGCCTTGACCGCCAGTTTGACATTGTGTTCTTTGGCGATCTGCAGCACGATCTGGCGCGCGTCTTCCGCGGTGGCAGCCCAGTGCACGATGCCGCCTGCGGCCTGGACTTTTTCCACAAAGCGGTTGAGATAGATATCCATGTTGTCGATGGTATGCAGGCGAATATCGGAAGCGATTTGCCTCAATTGTTCCCAGTGCGGCAGCTCGGATACCCGCGCGGCGCGGCCGCCCACAAAACGACTGGTAGCTTGCTGCACGGCGGCCGGGATGGTTTGCGGGATGTGCTCACTGTATTCTTCAAAGCCGATGTAGGGGATGGTTTCAGTTGTCATAGGAGGGTTTTAGGTGTCAGGTGCAAGGTATCAGGTGTCAGGTGCGGTGTGCGTGGTAGGGCGCAGCGGGCTGCGCCCTGGCCCTGGGGACGGGATGCCCGGCCGGTTAGCGGGCGGAGAGCAGGTCGATGATGTGCATGGCGCGGATGTTTGAGCCCGCTTTGTGCAGGCCGCCGGCCACGTTCATCAGGCAGCCGGGTTCGCACATCACCACCGTATCCGCGCCGGAGGCCATGATATGTTTAACTTTGTTTTCCATCATGGCGCGGCTGACTTCCGGGTAGGTGACGGTGAAGGCGCCGCCGAAACCGCAGCAGGTGTCTTCTTCCTTGAGCGGGATGAGCTCCAGGTCCTTGACTGCGCCGAGCAGGGTTTTGGCTTCGGTTTTCAAGCCCATTTCGCGCAGGTAGTGGCAGGAGGCATGGTAGGTGACTTTGTGCGGGAAGACCGCGCCAACATCCAAAACTTTGAGCACGTTGACCAGATACTCGGTGAATTCGTAGGTGCGCGCGGCGGTATCACGGGCCAGGTTGTATTCCGGGGTGCCCGCGGGGAAGAGTTCCGGGTAGTGATGCTTGACCATGCTGACGCAGGAGCCGGAAGGGCCAACAATCGGCGCATCGCTCTTGGCGAAAGCCTGCATGAAATTCAGGGCCACCGCGCGGGTTTTATCTTCGAAGCCGTTGTTGAAGAGCGGCTGTCCGCAGCAGGTTTGCCCGGGCGGGAAGACCAGTTCAACGCCCAGCTTCTCCAGCAGGTGGGTCATATTCTGGAGCGTGGAGGTATAGAACTGGTCAGCCAGACAGGTGATGAAAAGTTGGGCTTTCGGCATGTGACCTCACTTCTTTCCCGTGTTTATGCAGGGCATTAACGCAGGAACGCTTCGTGCAAGCCGCCATCTACGGTGAAAATCTGTCCGGTGGTCTTGCTGAATTTAGTACTGGTTAAGAGATACGCCACTTCGGCTTGATCTGCCAATGTAACCGGTGATTTGGTCAGGGTTCGTTGGGCGTAATAGTTGGCGAGTTTGTCGCGCAACGCTTCTGTACTTTCACTTTCGTCAAAATCAACCTTGTACTTCACCAGGGAGCTGATCACGCGTTCGCGCGGGAACATGCTGCTGCCCTCCACAACCGTTGCGGGAGCCAGACCGTTTACGCGCACCAGGGGTGCTAATTCAATCGCCAGTTCGCGCACCAGGTGGTTGGCGGCGGCCTTGCTGGTGTCGTAGGCCAGCGAGCCATGTTTGGCAACCGCGGCATTAACGCTGGTGGTCAAGACCAGGCTGCCTTTGAGCCCCTGTTCGTGCCAGATTTTTTTAGCTTCATCCGCCACGATATAGCTGCCCATAACGTTGATGGAATAGGTCTGCGCCCAGCGTTCATCCGGGATATGGCCTTTTTTATCCGGGCTGACAAAGATCCCCGCTGTTACAATAATATTGTCAAAACCGCCGTAAGCCTGCAAAACTTGCTCCAGCAAGCCCCGCACACTTTCGCGATCCGTGATGTTCACTCCCAGACCCAGCGCCGATCCGCTGCTGGAGATGCCTGTTCCCGCCACGCCAATCCCCAGCCCATATTTTTGAATTAATTCCTGCGCGGTCTGCTGCGCGGATTCGGCCGACAGATCTGCACATACCACGTGCGCACCTTCCGCGGCCACGCGGTGGGCTGTTGCCTTGCCAATACCGCTGCCTGCGCCGATCACCACCACGATATTGCGAGCCAGTTCCTTTTCGGGCGGCATGCGTTTCAGTTTGGCTTCTTCGAGCAGCCAGTATTCGATGTCAAAGGCTTCCTGGCGTGGCAGCCCCTGGTAGGTGCTGATCGCTTCGGAGGCGCGCATGACATCGATGGCCAGGGAATAAAACTCGGCCGTGACACGGCTTTCACTCTTGGTCTTGCCCCAGGCGATCAGGCCCAGGCCGGGAATCAGGATCACGGTTGGGTTGGGGTCGCGCATGGCGGGTGAGTTGGGATGCTTGCAGGCTTCGTAGTAAGCGGCATAATCCTGGCGGTAGGCTGCCAGCCCGGCTTCAAGCTTCACGATCAGGTGTTCAAACGATTCGTGTTGTGGATTCCAATCAACATACAACGGTTTGATCTTTGTCCGCAGGAAATGATCCGGGCAGGATGTGCCAATTTCCGACAGGCGCAAGGCATCGAAACTGTTTACAAATTCAAGTACCTGTTCGCTGGCATGCAGCGTACCGATAAAACGATTTTTCTGTGAAACCAGGCCGCGCAGTTTGGGCAGTAGTTTGACCAGCAGCGCAGTCCGGGCCTTTTCATCCAGCGGGCTGTATTTTTGCCCGCCAAAGGTCTTTTCGCCTTGATCGTGTTGCTCAATATAGCGTGCTGCTTTTTCAATCAAGGACAGGGTCAGGTCATAACAGGCTTGGTCCTCATCGGCCCAATTGATCAGGCCGTGCTGGCCCATGATCAGGCCTTTGAGCTGCGGGTTGCGCTTCAACTCATCACGCATCACCAGCCCCAGATCGAAACCGGGACGCTGCCAGGGCACCCAGCCAACTTCTCCACCGAAGATTTCCTGAGTCAGGGCCTGTTGGTCCTGGCTGGCGGCAATGGCGATGGCCGAGACCGGGTGCATGTGGTCAACATGTCTGTGCGGGATCAGACCGTGCAAAGGTGTATCGATGGAACTGGTCGCCGGGTTTAGACCGAAAGTAGTATGGCGGTACATATCCACCATGGCATCTTCAACCTCGGTTTTAGGGCCCTTGACTTCGGCCCGGTTGTAAATTTTCTCCAGCGAAAGGAACTTATCCATATACAACGATGCAAAGTTGGCGCGTGTGGAAGTCCGTAAATCTCCGCCCGAACCTTTGACCCATAGAACATCAACCTTTTCAGCGCTGAGCGGGTCGGTCATTTCAATTTTGGAAGAGGTATTCCCGCCGCCAGTATTGGTAATGCGCTGGTCCGCGCCCAGGAGGTTGCTGCGATAACGCAAACGTTCGATGGGATCCAGGGTTTTGGCAACCTCTTCGTCCCACAGGTAATTGACGTGTATATATGCTTGGTTTTTTATGACCACTGCTTAACTCCACTGATAGGTTGATGTATCCAATAAAAATTTAAAACTTGCCGTAGTTTTCGCTGTTCGTGCGGTACTCAATGAACGGTTCGCCAACCTGCTTGGTGAAGAGCATGATCTGGCAGGCTTCTTCGAGAGTTGAGGACCAAAAGAAGGCTTCATCCAGGGTTTGTCCGGTGGAAAAACTGCCATGACCACGCAGCATGATGCACTTGTAGTTTTTAAGGACTTCGGCTACTTTGTTTGCCATCTGCGGTGTGCCCGAGGCAAATTCCTCGTAGATCACCGGCACTTTCTTAAGCAGGTAGGAAGCCTCGTTGTCGATTGGCACAATCTCATCGCGCGAGAGTGAATAGGCGATGGCGGTACGCGGATGGCAGTGACAGATGGCCAGGGCCGGGGTATTCAGGTATACCGTGCGGTGAACCAGCAGTTCGGTGGAGGCCAGCGCCACACCGCTGTCATTTTTATCCAGCCGGGTTTCGATCAAATCATGCGGTTTGAGACAACCCAACATGGCGCCGCGGCGCTTGATAACGACCCGGTCACCCAGCCGGATGCTCAGGTTCCCGCCGTGCGATGAGATCATGGTGTGGGTGTAGAGTGACTGTCCAATCTCACGGAACATTTCGTAAATGCGTTGATCTATCATGCTATTTTCTCCAGAGTCCGGGATGGATCTACCAGGTTTTCCAATCCCAACTCGGCCAGCTTCTTGGGTGTGGGCACACCGTTCTGATCCCAGCCACGGCTGCGATAGTATTCTTTTAACATCGGTTCCAACTGAGAAACCCAGCCTTTGGAGGGGCCGTCCGTGGGGGCTTCGGTCAGCAGGCGGGGCGGCAGGCTGTCATCTTTGCTGGTGAAACCCTCGCGATTGTTATAGAGCCGTTCCAGGTTCCAGACGCGCTCGCCAGTCTTGACCAAATCGCCGGTATCATATTGCACACCGGTGACCGCACCCAGTATGCGGGCGAAGTATTCATCTGCCACGCCCATGTTGGTGAACTTACAGACCACCAGCGAATCAATGGCAGCGTTGGAGTTCTGGTTTAGGATCACGAAGCTGCTTTTACCCTGCACCTGGAAACGATCGATCAGTTTGGGCAGGCCCAACACTTCCAGACCGATCATATTTCCGCGCATGTGGCAGCCGCCGCGATTGGAGGTGGCGTACAGCAGCCCCTGGCCTTGCAAACCGCGCGGGTCATAAGCCGGCATTTCCATGCCCTTGGCGGTCATTGAAAGCTCGGGGTGGCCGTACTTGGTTGCCAGGCGCAGCGAGCCTTCGGTCAACTCGGCGCCGAGATCGCGGCGATAGGCCATATCCTCCACGCAGCGCGCCAATGCGTCAGCCTGTCCAAAGCGCAGGTCAGAGTCGAGATAGCCTTTCTCGCTCAATTCCATGGCGCAGGCGATGGTGGAACCGGCCGAGATGGTATCCAGCCCCAGATCGTTGCACAATGAATTGGCCTCAATGATTGCGGCCAGATCATCAATGCCGCACTGTGCGCCAAAAGCCCAGGCCGATTCAAATTCAGGGCCTTCGCCCTCCACCTTTTCGGTTTTGCTAATGCGTGTGCAGCCGATTGGGCAAGCCCAACAGGCGGCATTCTTCACCAGGTACGTCTCGGAAAGTGTCTCGCCGGAGATGGCTTCGGCGCCTTCGAACTGGGTCTGTTGATGGTTGCGGGTGGCCAATGCCCCGACGTTGTTCATAATGTTCATTAACATGATCGTGCCAAATTCTGGCAGGGCCTGGCTGGTGAGCGGGCTGGCGGCCAGCAGTTTGCGGGTTTCATACAGCAGGAACTTGAAGCGCTCCTGATCCATGATTTCGGGACGTTCGGTGCCCTCCACAACGATGGCTTTCAGGTTCTTTGAGCCCATCACCGCGCCGGGGCCGCCGCGCGCCATGGCGCGTTCGCGGTCGTTCATAATGGCTGCGAGGCGGCTTAGATTTTCACCGGCCGGGCCGATGCACAGCACGTTGCGTTTGTTGTTATCCTGGCCCAGTTTTTCGGTCAGCTCGAAGACACGCATGCCCCACAGCTCGCTGGCATCGTGGAAGGTGATTTCGCTGTTCTTGATCTCGATCCAGATCGGTTTTTGGGCTTTGCCGCGCACGATCAAGACGTCAAAACCGGTTTTCTTGAACTGCATGCCCCAATAGCCGCCCGAATTGGCATCCAGCACGGTGCCGGTCAGCGGGCTCTTGGTGGAAACTGAGAAGCGGTTGCTGGTCTGGTAGCCCGTGGCGGTCAGCGGGCCGTTGGTGAAGATCAGCACATTTTCGGGGGAGAGAGGATCAACCTCAGGCCCCACCATATCCCACAATAGCCGCACACCAAGTCCGCGTCCGCCGATAAACTGTTTGGCCATTTCCATGTCCAGCGGGTAGGATTTGTGGGTTTGTGTTGTCAGGTCAATCTCTAATATCCTGCCATTCCAACCATTCATAATTTCTCCTCATAATATGCAAACAGGCAGTTTTAGCCAGAATTCGCAACGGTTTGTGTCGCCCGCCCGCTATTGGCGGTTCTTTCACCCGCCCGCTATTGGCGGTTCTTTCACCCGCCCGCTATTGGCGGGAAGATGGCGATTTGATCTTGCTCGGCCAACGCTGCATCCAGGTTATCCGTTGGATGTCCGTTAATGGTCAGGATGACATGCGGGCGGATTTTTCCGTCATCCAGCAGGTGAACTGCCAGCGCAGGATATTGCCTGACCAGTTCGGCCAGCACCGCCCCAGCGCTTGTACCAGGGATTGCGGCCTCTTTTATCCTGAAATTTTTCGCAAACTGGCGAATAGCTTTACATTTGGCATGTCTATTTTGCCTGGTGGTCAGCGCCTAACGTTTTGATAACTCTGTTTGCTCGTATTGTTTAATAACTTTCATAAAGTCCATACCAACCGGCACGTTATTTTGCTGGCAGAATTGATCCCAAACTGCCTGCGCGGGCATGCCCTTCAGTTCTTCCTGCAGCGCCAGACGGCTGGAGAAGTCCCCTTCGATTTCCATCTGCTGGAGGGTTTCCCGTGGCTCAAGCAGCGCCACCAGCAAGGCCTTAAGGGTGCTGCGCGCCCCAATCGTCCAGGCAGCAATACGGTTAATGGAAGCATCGAAATAATCCAACCCAATGTGTACTCGTTCCAGGGCATCGGCGCGCACGAGTTCCTGGGCGATGGCCTGCAAATCATCACCATAGGTCACCACATGGTCGCTGTCCCAGCGTACGCCGCGGCTGACATGCAGCAGCATTTGATCGAGATAAAGCAACAGGGCCGAGATTTTGTCGGCGATGGTTTCAGTCGGGTGGAAGTGGCCGGAATCCAGGGTCAGCAACACTTTGCGGCTGACAGCGTAAGCTGTGTAGAACTCCATCGAGCCAGTCACATAACTTTCGGAGCCAATCCCAAACAGCTTGGGTTCAACAGCATCCAGGTTGTGGGGCAGTTTTTCGGCCAGCACCTGGTCAAGGGCTTCCAGCAGGCGGCGGCGGGGGGCGCCGCGATCGGCGGGCGTATCTTTGTAACCGTCCGGGATCCAGATATTTGTGACAGCCGGGGTGCCCAATTCCTGTCCAAAGTATTCGCCAATTTTGCGGCTGGCGATGCAATGTTCGATCCAGAACTGGCGGATAGATGGGTCGCGATGCGCCAGGGTGAATCCATCGTTCGCCAGAGGGTGCGAGAAGCAGGTTGGGTTAAAGTCCACCCCGTGTTTGCCCGCCTTGGCCCAATCTTTCCAGGCCGTGAAATGCCGCGGTTCGATGGCGTTGCGTTCCACTTTATGGTCCGATTCAAGATAAATGGCGTGCAGGTTCAGGCGATGCGAGCCAGGCAGCAAACTGTAAGCCAGATCCAGATCCTTGCGCAGTTCTTCCGCGTTGCGGGCTTTGCCAGGGTAATTACCGGTGGCCGCGATCCCGCCGGTCAGTTCGCCACCCGGATTTTCAAAACCGCCCACATCATCCCCTTGCCAGCAGTGCAGCGAAAGCGCTATTTTATCCAGGCGGGCCAGTGCCTGATCAGTATTTACACCCAGGGTGGCGTAGTGTTCCCGGGCAATTTCATAAGAGGTTTGATGGAAAGTACCCGCGGTTTGCTTAGCAAATCGTTCAATAGTGTTTGTCATAAAGTTTCCTGTAATGCGCTGCGCGGTGGGCAGTGAAAGATATTAAAAAATATTTTGAGTGATGTTGAAGGTTTTGCAAATTTTGAGGATTTCGGCTGCGCTCAAACCTTCGCCCAGTTCGCCGCTCGCCAGGTTGAGATATTCATATTTGGCCGCGGTTTCGGCGTATTCCACCCGGTCGGCAGCGCGTTTGATGGAAATGTCGGAACGAGCCATGACGCCATGTTTGGCCCATACCACGATGCGGTGTTTGCGCAGGGAGGCGATGTTCCCGGACATCAATTCCGGCGAGCTTGGCACCTCGAAGGGGATAAAACCGATACCTTCGGGCAAGTTGATGATAGTTTCTGGCTGCCAGCGCAGCAGGTGTGAATTGAGGTACTGCTCATCCTGGTAACGCGAGATGTGGCTCAGGTAGGTGACATGCACAGGTTGGGCGTGGATGATCGCGTGAAAATTTGTGCCAGTCGCCATAATCTGGTCATAATGCACTGCCAGGTGCGAATTAAATTCGCTGGTAACGCGTTCAAAGCGGTGATGGTAAGCGGTGTAGAGCCTGCCGGTCTGCCCGCCATCGTTGACCTGGATGCAGGCAATGTTGGCAGTCGGGTCGTCGATGATTTCGCGCAAGCGGCGGCCTGAGCCGCTGACCAGGAAGGTGGCCCCGGCCAGTTCCGGCACGATTTGCGGTAGTTCGATCTCTTCCACTTGCGGGAAGCGTGAGCGCGGTTCCAGGCCCCAACGCAGGCAGATGGAAATATTTCCGGCAGCGCCTTCGCTGGCTTCAATTTCGGCTAAATGCCGGCCGGCTTCGCCCATCATGGTGAGCAGGTCATCGAGTTCGGGATACGGAGGGTTTAACATTTTGCGTTTCCTTTATTTTTTGGTTATGATTCTTCATTCGATATCAGGCAGGAATGAGCCGGATAATTGGTTTAGTTAATACCATTATACCGACCCCTGAAGCTGTTGGATTGACGCTCTGCCATCCAGTTGCAAACGTCCCAGAGGTTGGAGACGGGCACACCAGTGAACGGCAGCGTGTGTAAATAGCCAGGAGGCCCAAACTCGGGAGTCATGGTGCTAATCCTCCGCCCCTGGGCAGCCTGGGCATCCCAGATCATCTGCCACCACCGTTCGTGCGCTTCCAGGTGAGGCAGGTAGTGCGGGTCGCGTGGGTCTGGTACCTGGGGACCCTGTTCATATCCGACACGCGTGTGTAGATGAACGCATCGTTCAGCGCACAGTTGTAGACCATCCATCTCATCATCCAGCAAGCGTTCACAGACACACACCCAATGGCTAAGGTCGCAGCAAAGATGCAACTGGTCAAATTCCTGCAAAAACCTTTGCGTAACCCAGGGATTGAACAAAATCCGCCCGCGGTGGGTTTCATGCGCAACCGGAGTATTTAGCGATGTCTCAATTGCCAATGCCTGTCCAAAGTAATCGCGGCTCTGTGATTCTGTCCATGAATCCCGCCCGCTGTGGCTGTTGATCATGATTGCTTGCAAGGATTGGCTGATCTCAACTTGCTCGCGGAAAGAATTGACATAGTCAGCCACGGTATTTCCATTGGTTAAAACCATGGCGATATATTCAAAGCCATACTCATCCAGCAAATCGCGAAAGCGTTCCCGGTCGCCAGGTTCTGGCAGGGGTGTTTCTATGGCTTTGTAACCTGCAGCGCGGATGCGAGGAAAGGCTTCTTCCCAGGTTTCGGGTATGCCCCATAAATGTCGAGCTAAAAGTAGTTCCAAATTTTACACTCCTTTGTTGGTAAAGGAAAAGTGAAGCATCAAATACCCGGTGATAGACAGGGTACTAAAATTCATCATAGAAGATCTGGTTTGGCGGGACGGCCAGGTTTTTCAGCATCACGGTGGCGACGTGGATCATGGCCGGAGGCCCGCACAGGAAATAATCGATACTCTTGGGATCCGGATGCGAGTCCAGATATTCGCGCTTTAAAACTTCATGGATGAAGCCGGTATGCGACTGCCACTGATCGGCTGGCAGCGGTTCTGAAAGAGCGACATGGAAGCTGAAGTTATCGTTCTGGCTGGCCAGCTTCTCGAAGTAATCCTGATAGAACATTTCCTGCAAGGAGCGCGCGCCATACCAGTAGGAGATGGGGGCAGTACTCTGGCGGGTTTCCAATAGCCAGGAAAGCTGTGAGCGCAACGGCGCCATGCCTGCCCCGCCGCCCAGAAACACCATTTCATGTTCGCTTTCGGTGACATGGAACTCGCCGAATGGCCCGACCGCGGTGACGATCTGGCCGGGCTTGAGGCCAAAGATATAGGATGAACCGGTGCCGGCGTTGCAATGCAGGCCGGCGGGCGGCGTGGCCAGGCGCACATTGAAGCGCAGATTTTTATCAATCTGCGGGTTGGTGGCCATCGAAAAATTACGCCGGCATGGGGTGGGATTGGCAGCGTGCAAATCAAAGATGCCCAGAGCCTTCCAGGTCGCGTTGAAAGTCTGCCCGACTTCGATATCCAGTAATGTGTGTTCCGGATACACTGGAATATCGAACTGCAGATAATCGCCCGGCTGATAATCCGGCAGTTCAGTGCCGGGGGCGGGTTCAAGCACAAGTTCCTTGATAAAAGAAGCCACATTCAAGTTGCTGACCACTCGAAAGGTGTGTGTAACCACTGCCTGGGTGATACCGTAGCCGCTGGCTGTGTCCAAATTTACCTGCAGCATCCCGGCGTTTTCACGCACTGGATAGGTTTTCAACCCCACGCATACCGGCAGGCGCTGAGGAGATCCATCCCGAATGTCAAAACGGCCGTTGTGTTTGGCGCACTCGATTAGCGTACCTTTTACCATTCCATCGGCCAGGTGGGCGTTGCCGTGGGTGCACAAACCATCTGTTGCATAAAAATTTCCGTTGAGGGCCCGATAGATCGCGTACGTTTGTTGTTGATGATCAAAGCGTAGCACATCTTCTTTTTGCAGCAGACTGCTTTTGCCGATCTCAACCCAGCCATTCACAACCGGTTTGCCATCCGTTGTAATGACCTGCACGGTTTCAACGCCGGAGGCAAGCTGAACAGGGGTGGGGAGCTGCCGCTTGATAAAATATGTGGGGTCTTTGGCCTCGCGCATGAGAGCCGGAATGATCTCTTTGTAAGCCTCCACCAACCCATTGTAAGGAATTGGCATGTCGGCCTTTACAATTTCGTGCAATTTTGGCAGCGCATGGTAAGGCACCAGCGGAAACATGTGATGCTCAACATGGTAATTCATATTCCAGTATAGGTAGCGGTTGACTGCGTTCATATAGACAGTACGGCAGTTCAAGCGATGATCAAGCACGTTCTCAGCCAGCCCGGCGTGTTGTGTGTTACCGTAAACAGGCATCAACCAGCCACCGTAAAAGCTGGAGAGGCCGACATACACGAGCGGTAGAATACTGCGAGAATAAATACATAATCCAATCACGCCAGCGTAGATCAGGACATAGATGCGCGCCCGCATAATCAATTTGGAATATTCCGATTCGGGAATGTAGGTGCGTTCTTCCGCTGTAAGTTTCCCGGTGCAATGCAGGAGCACGTTGCTCCAGTACATGCGAAAAGCAAATACATTGAAAAAATTAAGAATAAATACTCCGAGTTTGAAGGGCCGGGGCACAGCGATTTCTGGGTCACGTCCCACAATGATCGTATCGCTGTGGTGGCGGGTATGACTCCAGCGCCAGCGAACAGATTCGCGGATGACCATGAACGAAGCCAGTTCATACAAGGCGTTGTTCATCCAGTCCGTTTTGAAGGCTGTTCCATGGCTGGATTCGTGCCAGCGCGAGTCTGAAACGGAAGCATATAACACGCCATAAACTGCAAAAGGCAGGATCGCCCACCAACTACCCCATAAAACAAAGCCGCAAACCCCAAAAAATACCAGTAAAGAAAGCCACAGTAGTGTGTCGCGGATGGCAGGCCCATCCCGGCGCTCAAGCAGCTCGCGCATCTTTTCTTTCGGAACGGGCGAGGTGTACCACTTTGCATCCGCCAGACCTTTTTCAACCGCAACTGTGGAATCTTTCCCAACCAGACTGTAATCGCTTACCGGAAATTTGGTCGCCAGTTCTTTGTTCATATAAGCTCCTCTACAGTTTAGTGATCCGATTGAGATTGCGCGATAGCATTATGACCGCGATCTTTGTATCGGCAGGTTTCGTTTAGATTGCAAAAATCACACGGCCGCCCGGAAGTAAATGGAGAGCTGCTGATCCCCAGTACCATCGAAACAGATTTTCGCGGAGTCATCAGGGAGCTTTCGTTTAAAGACAGGCCTATGCTGGAGGGCTGCAGCGCAGAGAAGATTTGCGGCTGACCCTGCTCTATCGGCCAACCAACCATCCCTGGATTTAGCGGAATACTTGTAAATAAGCCCATGGCATGCGCTTTTTCTTCGAGTTCGGTGCAGATCGTCAGGCCAAGTACTTCGGCGGCTGCTGATCCAAAACCATCCAATGCCAGGGCATAAACCGGGTTCTGATCCATTAGCTCAGAAATCTTTGTTTCGAGTCTTATGCCAAGTGTGCAAACCAGCAGCACAATTTGCTGAGCGCGGCCCAGGTGTTGCGCCAATAAGGTCCCCGTTAAGTTTATAGTATTCGCCAAAGTAAAGCGTTCATGACTGATTTTTTCCACATCGACGATGCGATACTGGGCTATTGGTTCAATCAGCAGCATGCCTTCATCCAGAGCTTGCTCAGCAATCGTCACTAATCGTGGCCGGCGTTGTCTAATTGCAGCAGGATCAGCGCCTTGCCCACGCAGCACCATATCCACATCAACTTTTATTTGAGGGTAAATATTCGTGATCGGTTGGGTCATCATCGTTGTGGTGTTATTTCCGTTAATCGCCAGAGATCAAAACAAAAGAAAAAAATAAGTGCGAAGAACTTTTACCGGGCGGAGGTGGTGAGAAAAATTGTTTGGGAACTGCGAGCGGGATATCCCGCTCGCAGTTCCGTACCTTGCTTGAAACTATTTTTTACTTGTCGATATTATCTTTGGTATAGATGGTGAATGGGCCCATGACGATGCGCAGGCCATTCGCGCGGGAAGGATCCTTCTCGATGGTGTAGGTACCCATGCGGCCGGCATCGAAGGATTCACCAGCGGCGCCCTTGAGTGTGCCAGTGGCGATCATATAAGTAGCATAGTATGTCAGGTAACCGAGATCGACAAAGCTCCATAGCGCGAACTGGGGAGCGCAGCCGTTCTTGACGTAAGATGCCATTTCGGAGGGCAGACCCAGACCAGAAACCTTAACCTTGTCGCACAATTTCTCATCCTGCATTGCCTTGGAAGCGGCCACAATGCCGACAGTGGTGGGCGACATGATCAGCTTCATGTCAGGGTACTTGTCAACCAGGGCGAGAGCCTGTTTGTAAGAGGTTTCGGATTGGTCGTTACCGTACACTACATCCAGCAGGGTCAGCTTGGCATACTTGGGATCCTTGAGGGCTTCCTTCATGGAAGCGATCCAGGCATTCTGATTGGCGGCATCTGGGGAGGCGGACAGGACAGCAAACTTGCCGCCATCTGCGCCCATGATGTTGAGAGCCATGTCAGCCATGGTCTTGCCCATCTGGCCGAAATCGACCTGGGCAACGAAGAGCTGTTCGCCATCACCGGAGGGGATTGGGGAATCCCAGGTCACCACGGTCATGCCTTTTGCACGGCCAGCCTTGACGGACGGGACGAGCTGATCGCCAGCGTTGTTGCTGATCATCATGGCTTGAACGCCCTGGGTGGTGGAGTTGGTGACGATTTCGATCTGTCCGGCTACGCTGTTCTCAGGGGTTGGGCCAAGGAACTGGAGTTTTTCGGGGTTCTTAAGTTCGGCGGCAGCTTCCTGGGCGCCCTTATTGGCCTGGTCAAAAACATCAATTCCCAGGAACTTGGGCAGCAGTACCATCTTGACTGATTGACCAGGTACAGCCTTGGCAGCGGCAGCCGCGGGGGCTGGAGCAGGACCAACTTCTTTGTCGATGTTATCTTTGCTGTAAATGGTGAATGGGCCCATGACGATGCGCAGGCCATTCGCGCGGGTGGGATCTTTCTCGATAGTGTAGGTACCCATGCGCCCGGCTTCAAACTTCTCACCAGCAACGCCCTTCAACTGACCATCAGCGATCAAATAGGTGGCGTAATAGGTTACATAACCGAGATCGACAAAACTCCAGAGTGCGAACTGGGGAGCGCAGCCATTCCGAACATAAGATGCCATTTCGGAGGGCAGACCCAGACCGGAAACCTTAACCTTGTCGCACAATTTCTCATCCTGCATGGCCTTGGAAGCGGCCACAATGCCGACAGTGGTGGGCGACATGATCAGCTTCATGTCAGGGTACTTGTCAACCAGGGCGAGGGCCTGTTTGTAAGAGGTTTCGGATTGGTCGTTACCGTACACTACATCCAGCAGGGTCAGCTTGGCATACTTGGGATCCTTGAGGGCTTCCTTCATGGAAGCGATCCAGGCATTCTGATT
>CAIWAX010000337.1 GCA_903910795.1 uncultured Anaerolineae bacterium | reverse complement strand
CTTGATGTGATCATCGAGAATGGTGTTCTCAATCACGCCATTGGTGCGAGTATCTCCAATCATGCCGATGCATTGACCGTTATTTTCAAACAGCAATTGGAGAAAAATAAGGAAGAACAACTCAAAGCTGAAAAATTACTGGAAGAAATGAGCAATAAGTTTGCCTGCTTACGGATGGACATGGATGGTGCTGATATTGCCCATACATTGTCTGAAAAATTAGGCATTCCGATTCAACTGGCGGATGAGGATGAACGCGAAAAACTGCTCAATCTCGAGAAAACCCTGAAACGGCGTGTGATCGGGCAGGATTATGCCATCCAGGCTGTTGCAAATGCGCTTAAGATTAACCGTACTGGTCTGGGGCTCGATAGGCAGCCTATTGGAAGTTTCATCTTCATTGGTACAACCGGGGTGGGCAAAACGGAACTGGCTAAAGCGCTGGCAGAAACCTGGTTTGGAGATGAACGCTCCCTGATCCGTTTTGATATGACAGAATATCAGGAAAAACACACGGCCCTGCGCTTAACTGGGGCACCGCCCAGCTACGTCGGCTATGAAGAAGGTGGTCAATTAACCCAGGCTATCCTCGAAAATCCATATAGCGTTGTTTTGTTTGATGAATTTGACAAAGCTCACCCGGATATTTATAAACTGTTTTATCAAATGGTGGATGACGGCAGGTTAACCGATGGAAAAGGCCAGACGGTTGATTTTAGCCATACCATTATTATATTCACCAGCAACTTTGGCAGCGATCAAATCCGGGCCCTCCGAAATAGCGGCGCCCAACCGGAGAACATCGATCAGGAGTTGAAAAAGCTCTACACCCAGCAATATGACGCCCCATTTATCGGCCGCATTTCCGACTTTATCATCTTTAATGGTTTGGATCAGGATGCGTTGCTTCGGATCATAGATCTGGAATTTCAGCGGCTAAAATCCAATTTATCCTTCCAGGGCGTAATGGTTGAAATGTCTCCAGCCGCTAAAAAATATGTTCTGGAGCATGCCCAAACGGAACTCGCGGGCGCCCGGGGTATTCGTAACCTTATAAAAACCAGGATGATTGGAAGTGTTGTGGATAAGATATTAAACAAAGAAATCCATTCAGGCGACTCCATCTATATTGACTGCTTATCGGATCAATTCGTTATTTCAAAGGAGAAAAAATGAGCGAGGTAACCACTTTATCCATGTTTTTGGTACAGGCAGTTCCAGTTCTTTTTGCTTTTGGTGTGGAACTGGGTAAATCCAGCGGGAAATCTACTTTCAGCCGCCACCTGCTCCGCCATTCTTCCCAGATCTCGGATCGAAAATTCCTTCAACAGGCCCTGGACCAGTTGGGGGTAAGTTATCAGGCTGGTGATCGCGATAACATTTGGGGTATTCCCGTGGAATTTCAGGTTCTTGATGAGGCTGGAAAACCCTGGTTTGCCTTCGTGCATGATGAAGCCACGCAGACTTACTCGATCTACCATAACGATTCGTCTGTTTCGCAGGAAGAAATTCCGGATCAATTCCGCCTGTCTCAGCACGAACCAATGGCTGCTATCGGAAGCCTTTCTCAGCAGTATGGTTATCTGAAAACGCTGAACACGCTATTGGAACAGGGCTATAAGGTTCTCAGGACTGTGGAAGTTTCCCCAGATGGCACCCAATCACTCGTACTTACACGCGATGACTCTAAAAGCAAGGAATTACAAACGATCAGGTTGGTCCTTCAATCCGAGGATGGAAAAGCGATAATTATGACAGATAGTCAAAAAGCGGATGGCAGTCACGGGGTCTGTCCTAACATCGATAATATTCTGAAGTCGATGGGTGTCGAAAAATTTGAAAAGGTTATGTCGCCTGCTTCTCCACGTCAGACCAACCGTGCGGATCAGCCCGCAACGAAATCAAATCAATCTTCTAATAATGAGTCTTCCGCCAGGGAAGCGAATCAAACTCGCAAGATTACCAAAAAATAAATGCAATTCGATATTATCTTTAACCCGAATGGCAGTATGGATTTACCCGATTTGCCTGCGGAATTAATTCCTGCGGTCGAAGCGCTTGGGTTTGATCTTCCGATACCCACTGTTTCGATTGAAGGATCCTCGAGGTGCTGGCAGGCTCGCCACTTTTGGCTGCCCCTCGCTAAAAGTGAGTTGGCCTCTTTTGCAACGGAACAGTTGTGGATTCTTCACAAGCAATTTTCCCGCCAGGTACCACAGATTATTTTGGATAATCAAAATAGAGAGAACCAGGTTTCTTACCTCGATCTAAAGGTAGAGTTGGCGCGCAGACAGTTGGAATCATGCACTCTTTGCCAGCTCAGGTGCGGCGTAAACCGGTGGAACGGTGAGCTGGGAGTGTGTGAAAGCCCGCGAGATGCGTATTATGGCGGTTGTTTTCTGAATTGGAGTGAAGAAAAGCATCTTATTCCTGGAATTATGGTTTATCTCAATGGCTGCAACTGGCAGTGCGTTTACTGTCAATATCCACAACATCTTCCACCCCAGGCTGGCCAATTACTGGAGCCGCATGCCTTGTCCAAACGAATTGATGAACTGCATTTGCAGGGTGGCAAGACCATTCATTGGATTGGAGGCAATCCCGACCAGAGTCTTTGGCCGGTTCTGGCAACCCTGGCAGCATACAATTCCGATTTACAGGTGGTATGGAATTCAAATGGCTATGCTTCAGAGGAAGCCTTGGAACTTCTGGATGGCGTGATTGACACCTATTTGATAGACTTTCGTTATTGGGATGACGCTTGCGGCTCAAAGTATGGCGCCGCCCCGCATGCGAGCGAGACGATCCAGCGCAATCTGAAAATAATTGCTCGACAACATGCCGACCTGATTGTTCGACATTTACAACTTCCTGGCCATTTTGAATGTTGCACAAAGCCAATTTTGTATTGGATTTCGTCCCAATTACCAGTCGCCCGGCTTAACTTAATGAATGGACAATACCGGCCGGCTCATCTCGCCTACCATTATCCGGAAATTAACCGGCGCTTATTTCCCCAAGAATGCCTGTTGTCCATGGAATTGGCTGGCGAATTGGGTATAAAACAGGTGGAATAAAAAAATGGAAGCCAATCAGACTCATGAACAGCATGTCTGCGGTAGCTGCAAATTCTTTGCGCCAAACGAAGAAGCCTTGAATTGGGGTACCTGCCAATTAAAAGAGCTCTGGCCTGCCGCCCCTCAATTAATCAAGTCAGATATGCTTGCTTGTTACCAAGCTTTTCAAAAATCGAGCTGGCAGCCTATCCAAATCGAAGCATCATCATCCAGACCTGGCTGGGCAACGGCCGGCCTTTTTATTTCTATTGGACTGACTATAATATTCATTATATTGGCAATCATTTTATTAGTTCCCCCATTCACACTTGAAGATTTATTTTGTGTTGCGCCATTAATAATAATGGGTATCTTCGCGATCATCTTCTTTTCGAGAGTACGCCGTTAATAAAATATTGTGCAAACGATGGATCGGACTGGAAGCTTCTCGTACACTCTGGTGCAAATAGCGGAGAAGTTGCCTCGTTTCAGATCGCCGTAAGAAATCGTTTGTGCTTTTGCACAAATGATTTCGCCAGCGTTGTATAGTGGTAAAGTATGTGTTTCTGAACTCTTCGGAAAACTTTCCAGATAGTGACCTACTTGTGCTAAAGAAACTGATACTGGAGTCTCTCCAGCAGATTGATCAACTGATAGAAAAAACTCCCTCAAATATCTGAGGGAGTTTGTATGTGCAGAATGGAAGTGAATTAACCGTGTGGTGCCTACTTTGCCATAGAAGGCAGAGGTTGAATTGTTTCTAAAATTGTGGATTCATCTTGTTGTGCAAAATACATATCCCAACGTAATTGAACATTCATCCAAAAACCTGCGGACATATTGAAGTATTTTGCCAGCCGCAAAGCTGTGCTGGGAGTTATTCCCCTGCGGCCATTAACGATATCATTTACCCGCTGATAAGGAACATGAATAGCATCAGCCAACTCACGCTGGGTTAGCCCCATTGGGTTTAGAAACTCTTCCAAAAGCATTTCACCTGGGTGTGTTGGTGCACGGTGTGTTGGTATGCGTATCATAGTTTTCTCCTTGATTCAAATACCATTAGTGATAATCAATAATTTCTGTCTGGTCAGGCCCTAAATCTGTCCATATAAAACAAATCCGATATTTTTCGTTAATTCGGATGCTATATTGTCCTTGACGGTCGCCCAATAATGGCTCTAATTGATTTCCAGGCGGAATTTTTAACTCTTGAAGAGTTGTTACAGAG
>CAIWAX010000336.1 GCA_903910795.1 uncultured Anaerolineae bacterium | reverse complement strand
GTTGTACTGCCAATCAACAACGAACCGGATAAATAAATGTGCTGTACACAGCCCTTATTCGCCGCCCTCTCCACCTTCACTGCCGCCGCCCGGACGGACTTCCAATACCTGTCCATGATAATCAACAAGTACTTTAAAGCCTGACATGCCCAGGTAAGCGCGCATATCTTCGGGCACACCCACCTCAAACAACATGTCAAATTGTTTATCAATATGCTTGAGCTGGTTTTCAATCATTGCCCGGCTGAAGAGATCATCCGCGCCAATCATTTTGGCAGCCTGTTCGCTTAAAAAACCTTCATTGCCCTGGATCATTTTTTTCATTTCATTCAGGATGAAACGATCGATCTGTTCAGCAGGGATATGACGACGGAACCCGGCATCATTGATAATATAAGCAGGTTCGCTCCCAATACTTCCAGCCTCAAGGGGGCGATCAAATTCATCAAAAACCAGTCCTGCAAACAAGGGCTGCCGGGCCATTAGTATTGCCCAGAGACTTCCGAAGTCTCCAAGACTTCGGAAGTCTGAATCGCAAACAAGGGAGTTTCTTTCACTAAAACGTTAGTTATGAACATTGACAAGTGTTCCAATTGAGCCAAAATTGTAAACCCATTCCGAATCAGGGATGCTCAAATTCACACAGCCATGACTCATGGGATGACCAAAATTGTGATGCCAATAGGTACCATGCAGGCCATATCCCTGATAAAAGTACATGGTAAAGGGCACGTTGGGCAAATAATAACCCGGCCCAGCCATGTTTGTATATCGATATTTGACGTAAATATGGTATTGACCTGTCACAGTGGGATATTGCCAGGTGCCGGTAGAAACCAGGAAAGAATTTACCAGTGTACTGCCATCGTAAGCATAAAGCATCTGGCTAGTCAGATCAACATCGAACCAGTGCCCCGAAACTCCGCTTAAACTGGGCGATTTTGGAGTCGGAAGGGTGGCATTGGCAACTGGTGTGGCAATGGGCGTAGCAACAGCCAACAAAGTTGGCCCGGCAACGGCGGTGTCCGTTGGAAGCGGCGTGGGTGAAGCCTGAGCAATCTGGGCCAGATCTGGTGTTGCCGTTGGCTGGATGACACTTAAGACAATCTGCGTATCGGTCGGCGCTAAGGCAGTATCCGAAGGAGTGGGTAGAAGCGTGCTGGTCGATGCAGGATAGGTATCTGTTGGTGAAACGGATGTGTCGTTTGCGGGCAGCGCGGTATCAGTGGGCGGCACGGCCGTAGGCGTAGCCGTCGCTGGAACAGTATCTGTTGGGATAGCGGTAGGCGCAGCGAGCGCTGCGGTTGCCTGGCTGCCTTCGGTGGGTGTGACACTCACCAGCAGCGGGGCGCTGGTGGCTTGTGCGCTGGCATCGCTGGTTGGAACTGGTGATGCGATTGAGCTGTCCTGCGGTTTGGCAATATGCACTTCTGCCGAGGTCGCGCCATGTGACGGCACGGCAAACGAATTGGCCAACAAGGCTGTCACCGGTGTGACCCCCTGCCAGCCAGCCCATACAATCGCCAGGCAAATCAAGGCAATCAGAACAACCGCAATGGCATACCACGTGCGTTGGACTGATTTTTTCTTTTGTTCGCGTGGAACAGCAGGAACAAAGGCAGGGATGGGCGCGGTATCAGTTTGTTTCTCTTCAACAGGGGACGCTTGTGACACCTCTGCCTGTTTTTGATTATCCGCCGCGCTCAATCGTTCCGGCTCAACCGCCGCAACCTGCTGGGGCTCTTCTTGTTCTGGGGCTTTCTGCTCCTCCACGATGACCGGGGCAGACGGGCTGACGGCAACCTGCTGATCACGCCGCACGCGTTCCTGAGCCCAGGCCAGCCCCTTCCTGGCGCGTTCGCTGTCGGGGTTGATCTGCAATGCCATCTCCAGGAAAGAGATACTTTCACGCGGCACAGCCAGTGCCGCCATCAACAGCCAGACCTCTTCCAGCTCCGGCGCAAGGTTGGATGCCTGATTTGCCAGTGTGCGGGCTGTTTCTTTATCCCCGCTTTTTAGAGCCGACTGGGCTTGCTCTAGGATTTTAAAAGCGGCGCTCTGATTCTCGTTCATAGGGTACCTTCTCAGTCAAACTATGGAGTAGCTGTCGGCGCAATATTTTCATTATTAATAAAACAGATGATCCCGTTTGCCACGCCTGTGGCAACCTGGTTCGTATTATTCGTCAAAAGATCATAATCGAGTTTTAAAAAGCCGGTTTCGATGATCGCGGCCGGGGTACTCGGATCAATTTCATTAAAAGCATGGTAAAAACTCATATCATTGGTAACACTATCGTGCCAGGGCAGGTTCGTGGTGCGCTGGTATCGATCACGCAAGCAGGCGGCCAAACGGTCGGCCAACTGCGTATCATGCGAGCTCATGGCCGCCGCCACTTTAAATCCAGTGGCCTGGTCGTTGATGTACTTGCAAGAATCGTTGTGGATGGAAACCAACACCGCCGCTCGGTACCCCTGCAGGCGCGGGTCGAATTCCTTGAGAAGATCAGTTTCAAAACCCAACGCTATCAGCCGCTGCTGGATAATGGTCGCAATTTTTAAATTTACTTCCTGTTCGGTTGTGCCGTTATCACAGACAGTTCCCGAATCATTTCCCAGGTGTCCGGCAACAATGCCTACCTTGATGGAAGTGTGGGAGGAGCCTGCCACACCTACGGAATTTGCATCCGGGGTCAGCAGAGCATTTAACTGGGTGATCCCCCCTGAAAACGAATTAGGCGTAAAAGCCACAAATATCGTGGCAACCACCATGGCCGTAATCAATGCCGGTAGGAATACGCGCGGCGACCTGGGTCTGCGGCGCATTTCTTTACGCGGTTCAACGCGCGGCTCGACAGGTGTTTCAGGCGCAGGCGTTGTTTCTGGCGTAAATTCTGGCCCATTCTCAGACTCAGGCCCTGTTTCAGCAATATTCATAATTAATCATTATATACCACAAGAAATATTTCGTGTAGGGTAATATCAATCGCAGGATGCCAGGACAAGATTGTTTCGCTTCCGTTCGAGTTTTCATTAAAGACTGTCTTGAAAATAGCCATTTTCATGTTTTGCGGTGTCCAGTAGGCAGGACATCTCCACTGCAAATCTTGGAATTGACTTGACGCAGTCTTGCGTGGGAAGTATGATAAAAAAAACCAAGGGAGATCAATTTATGACGGTAGAATCAGATTTACTGCGCCAGGCCATGCGTTTCTGGGCCACAGGCGTTACCATTGTCACCGCTGCGCACGCCGGGATACAACACGGCATGACTGTTAGTTCGTTTACATCCATCTCCATCACTCCCCCCCAGGTGTTGGTTTCGGTGGCCCACAACACCCGCACGCATGATCTCATCAAGCACTCACAACATTTTGGTGTCACCATCCTGGATGAAAGCCAGATGGAGATTTCAGACCGTTTTGCCGGGCGTCTGAGCGAAGATGTTGACCGCCTGGCTGGGCTGGAAACCATCACACTGGTCAGTGGCACGCCTCTGTTAAAACGGGGGTTGGTTCAATTTGATTGTCACGTCTTAACCACGGTTGACTCTGGCTCTAACACACTCTTTATTGGCGAAGTACTGGCTGTTCAGGCCGCACAACAGGGAACCCCGCTGATCTATTTCAATCGCGGCTATAAGAAGTTATCCGACCTGTAATCTGCCGGATGGTACATGTCGTGAGATGGCGGTATCCTGAAAAAGGAATTGCCCATGCACAGCACTATGTCCCAATCGATTTGCCAGGCAAATCGTACCAGGATTATTTCACCCCAATCCAGTACCGGGATTATTCCATGAACGAAAAACTGACTGAAGCCGAAAAACTGACCCTCCTGCGCCTGGCGCGGGAAGCCCTCGAAAACAGTGTGCGTGGGAAAGCCCTTCCTGAGCCCGATGAAAATGCTCTGACACCCTTGCTGCGCGCCCAGGGCGCTTCTTTTGTAACCCTGACCATTAACAAGTCCAGTTCTGGAATCGGGATGATCCCAGAACTGCGCGGCTGTATTGGTGCGCTGCAACCTTATCAGCCGCTTTATCTGGATGTGCGTGAACATGCTGTAGCCGCCGCTCTACAGGACTATCGCTTTCCTCCGGTGCGCCCGTCCGAGCTGGCGCGCATTCATATTGAAGTTTCCCGGCTGACCATGCCTCAGGACTTGAACTATACGGATGCGGATGATTTAATGGCCAAACTTCGCACCGGCATGGACGGGGTCATTTTGCGCGACGGCCCGCGGCGCGCCACCTTCCTTCCGCAAGTCTGGGAGCAGATTCCCGACAAACCGGCCTTCCTCAGTCATCTGTGCACCAAAATGGGAGCCGAGCCCGGCCTTTGGAAACATAAACACCTCGGGGTTCAAATTTACCAGGTGGAAGAGTTCCACGAACCGGACTGACCCGTCACGGCCTGCTCCAGGTAACCGCATTCACTGTTCATCAGCTGGCAACAGCCTCGCTCCACTGCACAAAGTGGATTGTCAGGCCATGCAGATTTACCCAACAGTCATTATTCCTCTTTCAAGGAGAGCAAAACTATGAATTACCGTCATCTGGGCCGTTCCGGCCTGCAAGTCAGCGAACTTTCGCTTGGATCATGGGTCACGTTCCACACTCAAGTGGATGTGGACGCGGCCAAAGATTGCCTGGCCGCTGCCTACGAGGTAGGAGTCAATTTTTTTGACAATGCGGAATCCTATGCGGGTGGAAAGTCCGAAGAAGTTATGGGGCAGGCCCTTAAACAACTGGGCTGGCGGCGTTCGAGCTATATCATTTCTACCAAGTTTTATTTTGGGATCAATGAAGGTGTCAACGAACAAAATACGCTCAACCGCAAGCGCCTGATGGAAGCCATGGATGGCTCTCTCAAGCGCTTCAATATGGAATACATTGACCTGATTTTCTGCCACCGTGCCGACCCTACCACCCCTATTGAAGAAACGGTCTGGGCCATGCACAACATTATTGAACAGGGCAAGGCTTTTTACTGGGGCACCTCCGAATGGCCGGCCGCTGATATTGTGGCCGCGATTGAAATCGCGGAACGGCACCACCTGCATAAACCGGTCATGGAACAGCCGCAGTACAACCTGCTGGTGCGGGAGCGCTTTGAGGTTGAATATGAGCGTTTGTTCAAGGATTACGGGTACGGCTCCACCATCTGGTCGCCGCTCGCCTCCGGTTTGCTGACCGGGAAGTACAACGATGGCATCCCGTCCGACAGCCGCGGAGCGTTGAGTGGCTATGAATGGTTGCTGCCGCGCCTGACAGACGCCGAACGTCTGGCCCGGGTCAGGGCGCTGCAGCCCATCGCCAAAGAGCTTGGCTGCAGCATGGCCCAAATGGCTATCGCCTGGTGTCTCAAGAACCCCAATGTCAGCACGGTTATCACTGGCGCCAGCCGCGTCTCGCAGGTGCACGAAAATATGAAATCACTGGAAATGGTCAAAAAACTGACCCCCGATGTCATGGAACAGATCAACGGGCTGCTCAAAAAAACAGACGATTGATCCATCCGGGCCCGTCAGACAAAGAAGAGCGGGTTGCGCCATCGCGCAACCCGCTCTTCTTTTGATCTTCCCATTATCCTATTTTTTCACTGCGGGCTGCCGGACAACGCCGCCGCGATCCCCAGGCCAACGAAAATGAACCCGGCCACATAACGTTCCACCCAACCCACCAGGCTGCGTGACTTTAACAACTGGCCCGCGGAGCTGGCCAGCAGCGCGTACATGCCATCACTGAGGATGGCCATGAGCACAAACAGGCAGCCCAGCATCAGAAGCTGCAAGCTGACTTGCCCACGAGACTTGTCCACAAACTGCGGCAGAAAGGCCAGAAAAAACAGTGCGGTTTTGGGATTGAGCACCGCCACCACCAATCCCTGCCTGAAAATTTGCTTCAGGCTCTGGGGCTCGCTGCGTTTGGCCGGCTCTTCGGCGCCGGGTAGGCGTGTAAATAGTTTGGCCAATCCCAGGTAGACAAGGTAGGCCGCGCCCAGGTATTTAACAATATTAAAGGCCATTGGGTAAGAGAGTAGCAGCGCCGAAAGACCCAGCGCAGCCAATACCGCGTGAAAAAAGTTACCCACCTCCACGCTGAGAACCGACACCAGCCCGGCCACCCGGCCCTGGTCGATACTGCGGGCGATGATATACAGTACCGCCGGGCCGGGCGTCAGCAGCAAAATAAGCGATGCAAAGAGAAATAACGGCAACCTGTCAAAATTTAACATAGGTCAATGTTCCTCCCACCCTGGAGCCGGGCTTATCCCTTGACGCATCCAGCGCCGCACGGCCTCGGCGGACGGCGGGTTGGAATTCATGCAAGCCAGCAAATCCGCGGGGGTATCCGCCATGCACAGCATTTTGCGATGCTCCGAAAATACAAAACCTTCCTTTTCAGCATGCAGCACCATCGCCCACAACGGTTCAAAATAGCTGTGCACATTCAACAGACCGATCGGTTTGGCGTGCACGCCAATCTGGGCCCAGGTAAGGGTTTCAAACAACTCATCGAAGGTGCCAAAGCCCCCGGGCAGGGCAATATAGCCCTCTGCCAGTTCATACATGCGCGCCTTGCGCTCATGAATGGTGGCTGTAACCTCCAGGCGCGTCAACCCCATGTGTGCCAGGGCCGGCGTGTTCATGGATTCAACGATTACACCGTACACTTCGCCACCCGCTTGCATGGTTCCATCGGCCAGCGCGCCCATGATGCCGGTTTTACCGCCACCATAGATCAAACGGATGCCGCTTTCGGCCAGCACCCGCCCCATTTGACGACCGGCCTCTTTATAGTCCGGATGGATTGCATCTGATGAACCGCAGTAAACGCAGATTGATTTCATTGATTATTCATCTTTCGGTTGTATGATCATTAAGCAACGCCCTTCGCCGGGCTGCGTTCATTCTATCCTAGTGCGCGAAGATCATCCAGATGCTTTTCTCAAACTGACCTTGAAAAAAACGGTGGGTGGCGGCCATTGTTGATTGTCAAATCAGCAGATTCAGGTTAGAGTTGCGTTAGATAGATGTCACACAGCTTGACTCGCATATCGGGTACAGCATAGAATGGTATTAACTTATGGAATACAAAGACTATTATCAAGTTCTGGGTGTATCTCGTTCTGCCAGCGCGGATGAAATCCGCGCTGCATATCGTAAACTGGCGTTAAAGTATCATCCTGACCGCAATCCGGGCGACAAGCAGGCCGAAGAAAAATTCAAAGAAATGAATGAGGCCTACCAGGTACTGTCCGACCCACAAAAGCGGGCACGCTATGACCAGCTTGGCAGCGCCTACTCATCCTACCAAAACAACGGCGGGCAGCCAGAAGGTTTCGATTGGGGCCAATGGGCTTCCAGAGGCGGCGCGGGTGGGCAGGGTAATTTTGAAGATATATTCGGCGGCGCGGGCAATGGCGGCGGTTTTTCAGATTTCTTCAGCGCCATTTTTGGCGGTATGGGTGGCATGAATGGCATGGGTGGTATGCCTGGCGGCGATTTACGTCCGCGCCGCGCTCCCCAATATGAACAACGGGTTTCCATTTCCATGCAGGAAGCTTATGAAGGCGCCACGCGCTTGTTTGAAAGCGGCGGCCGGCGCATTCAGGTAAAAATACCGGCCGGCGCCAAGACCGGAACCAAGGTGCGGGTGGCACAAGCCGCCCCGGATGGTTCTGATCTGTACCTGAAGATCGAAGTTGAGAACGATGCGCGTTTTACGCGGGACGGCGCTGACCTGTATGCCCCGGTTGAAGTGGATATGTTTACTGCCTTGCTGGGGGGCGAAGTCGAAGTACCCATTATTTCCGGCCGGGTGCTCAAATTGACCATTCCGCCCGGCACACAACCCGATCAGAAGATCCGTTTGGCAGGGCGCGGCATGCCGCAGTTAAAAAACCCGGATGAGAAGGGTGATTTGTTTGTTCAAGTCAAAGTACGCATCCCAAAAAATATCAGTCCGGAGCAAAAATCGCTTTTGCAAAAGGCTCGTGATTTGAAATAATCCATTCCCCTGGGCCTGATCGTGACAGAATCGCCCCTATCAAACCCTTAAGGCAAACTCCCGCGCTCGCGGATGGAATATTATTGGTAAAACAAACCTATCTGACCGGGTTGCCTGGTTGCCAGAGAGTCAGGCTGATTTATGAGAAGATCGAAGGAGCAAAGATGAAAAAACAATTCCCAATTTGGGCAGCCATGACCGTGCTGGTATTGGTTTCGCTGGCCTGTAAAACCCTGCAGCCAGGTGCGGCCGGCCTGCCTACCATGTCCGCCCTGCCCACCCTGGCCGCTACCCCCACCCTGTCTCTCTCCATCGCCACCCAGCCAGCGGCTCAGACAGTGCCAACCACACTCTCCAACACCAGTGTTTCCACCGAAACCCAGCCCCAGCAGGATATCCTGTCGGCTTTATATGACAGGGTTTTACCGGGTATCGTTGCAATACAGGTTGAGACCGCGCAGGGCGGCGCGCTGGGAACCGGGATTGTTTTTAATGATCAGGGTTATATCGTGACCAACCAGCATGTGGTGGAGGGTCAGCAATCCATAGAAGTGGACTTCGCTTCCGGCTATAAAGCTGTTGGAAAATTCATCGGCTCCGATCCAGATGCCGATCTGGCGGTGATCCAGGTGGATGCGCCTGCCACCGAGATCCATCCCTTGCCCCTGGGCAACTCCACAAATGTCAAAGTGGGCCAATCGGTGGTTGCGATTGGTAATCCCTTTGGACTAAGCGGAAGCATGACTCTTGGAATTATCTCCGCGCTCGGCCGGACACAGGATTCCAACCGCCAGGTGACGGGCGGCGGCAGTTTCAGCGTGGCGAATATGATCCAGACCGATGCAGCCATCAACCCCGGAAACTCCGGCGGCCCGTTGTTCAACTTAAAGGGCGAAGTCATCGGCATCAACCGCTCAATTCGCACAGATGCGAGCAACGCCACCGGGGAACCCGTCAATTCCGGGATCGGTTTTGCCATCCCTGTCAATCTGGTTAAACGCGTGGTTCCGGCGCTGATCGAAAACGGCAAATTTAATTATCCGTACATGGGTATCACAGCCCTGCAAAGTGACCTGGTGAATCTGCAGGTCATCAACGAATTGGGTTTGAAGAGCATGACAGGTGTCTACATCACTGGTGTGGCCCCCGGAGGCCCCGCGGACAAAGCCGGTATGATCGCGGGAAGCGTCCGCACCAAGATCCAGGGCCTTTTATCCGGCGGCGACCTGGTGGTGGCGATTGATGGCACGCCTGTAAAAGTGTACGATGACCTGATTGGTTACCTGATTGAGAACAAATCACCCGGAGATTCCATCACCCTGACGGTGCTGCGCGGCGACAAGCGGGTTGATTTGAAGCTGACGCTGACGAAACGTCCCTAAATATTTACAACCATACGCTTTTCAATGCTCTCAAGCCCTGCGCAGCGCCCAAAGGTGCTGCACAGGGCTTGAATTTATGCCACGGACTGTTCCCAACTGCGCCAGGCACGGCTCGTGCCGGTTGGCGCAATCAACCTCCCTCAAAGCCCGTGCCGGGCGCACAAAAAGAGAGGCGGCCTGCGGGCCGCCTCTCTTTTTGTTTTTATGGTCTGATCTTAAAATAAGATTTTCATGAGGACTACTCACGGGTTGTATGCTTTTGGGCAATGACCTATCCTCGCTAAGAACGTGCGAGGTGAAAGAAGCCCCGGCCCCCTTCACTTCCCGGGAAGTGTTCTTTCACCCCGTGTGACCTTACCGGGGGCAGGTTAATGCCCAAAGAATAGCAACCCGTGAGCAGTTACCAAAATTGATAACTTGATAAATATTGGATTATTTACCGTTATAATTCAATCATTCGTTCGTCTCAAAGAGGAAATAGCCATGAAAATTGTTACGGATTGCGCCGCGGATATGAATGCCGAGGAGCTCGAATCCTTGAGTATCACTCAGGCTCCGCTGTACATCCATTTTCCAGAAGGTGAAGTCAGCGCGGTGGATATCAGCGCTGATGAGTTTTATAACCGGCTTGAGGCTATGCGGCCAGCCATTCCAACCACGGCCCAGCCTTCAAGCGGTATGTTTGAGCAGATTTATCAGCAGTTGGCCGAAACCAGTAAAAGCATTTTCTCCATTCACATCTCATCCGGTTTGAGCGGCACGATCAACGCCGCGCACCTGGGCGGAGAGCAGATTAAGAGTGATACGGAGATCAGTTTCTGGGATACGCTAACTCTTTCAGGCGGCGAAAGGTTTCAAGTTTTGGCCGCTGCCCTGGCCGATAAGGCTGGCTGGACCATGGATAAAATCCAGGAGCGTTTGACTGAAATCCGCGCCAATACTGAGGTTATCTATACGTTGGAAACTCTCGAATATCTGGCGCGCGGCGGCCGGATTGGACGGGTGCAGGCGCTGATGGGTTCGCTGCTGAAGCTTAAGCCAGTGATTAACGTTTCGCACGTGGATGGCAAATATTCCACCGTGACAAAGGCCCGCACTATGCCGGCCGCCCTGGAGGCGCTGACGGATAACCTGGTGAACATTTACGCCAAAACGCCGGTCTGGGTAACGATTCTGCACGGACGTTTCCAACAAGGGGCCGAAATGCTTTCGGATATGGCAGTTGAGCGCTTGAATGTTGCCAAGCTCGAAATGAACCGTATTTCGCCTGTGCTGGGTGTGCATACCGGGCCGGGGATCGTTGGCGCGGCGGTTGTGCCCATGCGATTGATGGAAGACCTGCTTTAATTTCTGAACTTAAACAAAGCTCGGGCTGCCAGTTTTCCTGGCCAGCCCGAGCTTTGTTTTAAACTCTTGCACCCTGGTAGCGCGCTAGGTAAATCGAACGGCTGAAGCCGTTACTACTTACGGTCAGTTTCGGTGCAGGGTTACAAGGGTGACATCATCATCCTGCGGAGCGTCTGCGCGGAAATCGAGCAGCGCCCGCACGAGCCCGGCGCAGGTTTCGATGGCGGAACGGTTTTTGAGCGTCTCCAGCCCGGCCATGATGCGCTGGTGCCCAAATTCTTCACCTTGCGGGTTTCGGCAGTCGCATACGCCATCTGTGAATAACAGTAAAGTGGAACCCTGCGGAATATGGACGGTTTGTTCATCCAGGGGTATCTCAGGGAAAATCCCGATGGGGAGGCTGTTGTTTTTAGGGAGGTTCTCTACCAGACCACCGGCAGATAGCAGCATGGGCAGCTCGTGCCCGGCGCGTGCGTAAGTAAAATCTGCGCTGCGCAAGTCGTAAATACCATAGGTCACGGTAACGAACAGGTCGCTCTGATCAAGGCGCGTCAGGTAGGCATTGACGCTGCGCAGGACATCCCCGGGCGGCGCGCCTCGAAAGCTTTCAGCGGTTAGTAAGGCATGTGTTCGGGCCATAAAAATGGCTGATGGGACGCCCTTGTCGGCCACATCGCCAATTAGAACACCGACCCGGTTTTCATCAAGCTGAAAGACATCGTAGAGGTCGCCGCCCACCAGTCGGGCCGGATCCATGTGTCCGCCAAAATCCACCCCGGGTAATTCCGGGAGGGTGCGCGGCAGGAGTGACATCTGGATTTCGGCGGCCAGTTGCAGTTCCTTTTCAAGCCGTTCTTTCTCAATGATCTGCGCATGGGCAGCTTTCAATTCATCGTAGGCTGTTTGCAGTTGGTGGTTTTTCTCGCGCAGATCGCTAAACGCCACAGCATCGGAATGTCTCAGGCGGCTGCTCATGACTTTGATCAAGGCATAGGCAACTTGTGGCTGGCGGTGCAGCAGTTCGTCAAAATCTTCGCGGGTCATCACCAGCAGTTCGGCATTCGTTTTGGTACGAATGCTGGCCGAGCGCCGGCCTCCGGGGATGACCAGACTCATCTCGCCGGAATATTCGCCGGGACCGAGTGTGGCCAGTAATTTTTCATCCGGCGTTTCCATGCCCATGATCACATCGGCATGGCCGCTGATCACGATGTAGAAACTATCGCCAAGTTCATCTTCGCGAAAGATGACCGTGTTGGCTGGCAGGGTAAGCTGGGTGAGCGTATAGGCCAGGTATTTCAGTTCACCACGTGGAAGTTCGCTGAAGAGCGGCAGTTCGCGCAGCAGGAGAATCAGGTCTTCGCGGATCAAGGCATGGGAGTTTGAAGGAGGTTCACTGCTCACAGGCATTCTCTTTTGGTCAACATTTAAGGATATCTCCAACCGGGGCTTAGATTTCCCTGGCCATGTTCACGTTGGTTTCGGCAAACCCGGATTTCCGGTACATCTCGCGCGCAGCGGTGTTGAAGCCAAATACATGCAGGGCCAGCCGCTTAAATCCCTGTGCCTTTGCTTGAACTCCCAATGCACTCAGGGCCTGGCTGGCATAACCGCGGCGTCTGAACGGTTCGTAAATTTCAAATTGAAAAATATAGGCTTCCCCAGGGCGATTATCCGGACTGCCATACCACAAAAGGCCCACCGCTTCAGCGCCTTCATTCACAAGTTTGTAGACAAACTGCCCAGGCGTCTGAATTCCTTGAGGCAGCAACTTTTCCATCTCCTGCTGTGAATGCTCAAGGCTTTCAGCTTTCGTCCAATTGCCAGCCAGCACTTTCTCTGCTGCATAAACTGGGATAAATTGAGCCAGGAAGGTTTGATAATCAGCTTCGGTCATTGGGTGAAGTGTGATCAAGGTTTATCTGCCCTGGTGAGATTTTTGGAAAAGAAAACACTGGTTGCCTGGTAATTGTTGTTACGATAAAGCTGGATATCCTCATCTTTGTGAGTGAAAATCTGCATTTCCACGCGTTCCACCCCAATTCCGCGCGCTTCATTCTCGAATAGCTCCAACGCCTGGGCTTCGTAGCCTTTGCCGCGTCCTTCCGGGAATAGAAAAAAATCGATCAAAAAAGCTGTTTTCCGTGATCTGTTTGGGTCGACAAAATACCATAGCATGCCGATTCTGTGGCCGCGATCGTCCAGGATATTACGCAGATAGGCATTGGATGTCTGCGGGCCGTTCGGCAGCATTTGCTGAAATTCGGCGCGGGCCTTTCCGGCGGCTTCTGTGTTCGTCCAGTTTCCGGAACGCATCTGGTCGTAGGCGTATTCGGGGACAGATTTCCGGATAAACGCGGCATAATCTTCGTCTGACATGGGGGTAAAGGTGACCATGATCTTCTCCTGAGAAAACGTATCGCTATAGATTACAGTTCAATCACTTCTTTCCCGGCCAGCTTATCTGTCATTTTACGTGTGACCACATCCAGAGCGCTGGTCTGGTTGACATAATCCAGGTTGTCAGTATGAATGGTGAGAACCGGGCAATAGTCGAATGATTTCAGCCAGTCATCATAAAAAGTATCGAGCAGCGACAGGTACTCTTGCGTAATTCCAGTTTCAATGCCGCGAGCTCGCCGGTGAATACGCTCCATCAAGACATCTACGGGCGCTTTCAGGTAAACAAGCAGGTGCGGAGCTGGCAGTCCATTCACCACAACTTCAAATAGGCGGCGGTAAGCCATGTAATCTCGTTCTGACAGGTTGCCCATGTGATGCAATGCGCGGGCAAAGATGTAAGCATCTTCGTATATAGAGCGATCCAGAATGGCAGAACGGGGAGCATTCGCAGTCTGCAAGTATTGGTCAGCGCGATGCCCCAGAAAATAAACCTGGAGATGGAAAGACCAGGTTTTCATATCTGCGTAAAAATCGGGCAGATAAGGATTATCGGAAACCGATTCAAAACCTGTCAGCCAACCCATGCGCGCACCAATCCGTTCAGTTAGCGAGGTTTTGCCAACGCCAATATTTCCGGCCACCACAACGATCTTTTTTCTCATGTGTCGTTATTATCCAACCTGAATTTCCAGAATATTTGAACGAGGTTGTTTCAAGTTTACCCCAAATTCCATCCGGCCAGACGTTTAAGCCATTGTTCGTGCATTTCGAGTAGTTCGTGGTTAAAGGTATTTCCGCGCAACCGTATCGCCGAATTTATTCGGCGGCACTACTTCTGATAAAATCAGCGCATGAGCATCTATTTGTTGCAGGGTCTGGTTCTTGGGTTTGCCGCGGCAGTTCAGCCCGGTCCCCTCATGGCTTTTATGGTCACCCAGACCCTGGCTCACGGCTTCCGCAAAACCTGGATGATGGCCTTTGCGCCATTGATCAGCGACGGCCCGATCATCGCGCTGGCTTTGCTGGTGTTGGTGCAGATGCCCGCCTGGCTGCAGCGCGGATTGAACGCAGCCAGCGGGATCTTTATCCTGTACCTGGCCTGGAGCGCCTTTCGACAATGGCGTCATTTTATCTCGCCGGAACAGGTCGCCGCGCCAACCGGACAGCAGGGCATCGTCAAGGCCGCCCTGATGAATGCGCTCAACCCGATGCCTTATATCTACTGGAGTTTGGTGACCGGGCCGATCCTGATGGCGGGCTGGCGCGAAAGCCCGGCGCTCGGGCTGACATTTATTCTCTCTTTTTACTTCGTTTTCATCAGCGGGCTGTTCGCCATCCTGGCGATTTTCAGCGCGGCGCGCGGTCTGGGCAGCCGGGTCAGTCGCGCAATGCTGGGAATTTCCGTGCTGACCCTGGCTGGTTTTGGAGTTCTGCAGCTCTCACGCGCGCTAATGGGATGAGATGGCCTGATCGGTAATTTCGAGGGCTTTATCCAGGATGCTGAAGCCTTCGCGGAGCTGTTCTTCAGTAATAATCAACGGGGGAATGATCAGGATGGTATGCCAGTGTGTGTAAACAAACAGGCCCTGGTCAAGACAGTATTTCCGCAAGGCGGTCATCTCCGGACTGCTGCCGTTCCAGGGTGCGACCGGTTCCCTGGTATTGCGATCCTTGACAACTTCAATGATCCCGAACAGGCCAATCGAACGCACATCCCCCACGGATGGGTGCGCCTCCCCCAGGTCGGTCAATAACTTATGTAAGACAGGGCCCATGGCAGCCGCATGTTCCACCATCTGATCAGATTTCATCACCGCGATATTGGCCAGCGCCGCCGCCAGGGAGACCGGGTGGGATGTATACGTCAGCCCGGATTCAAAGACATGCTCGTTGAAGGTGGCCGCGATTTCGGGTTTTATCGCCACCGCGCCCAACGGGGCATACGCCGAGGTCAGCCCTTTTGCCATGGTCATCAGATCGGGCACCACATTCCAATGTTCGATGGCGAACCATTTGCCTGTCCGGCCAAAACCCGACATCACCTCATCCGCGATCATCAGAATGCCGTATTGATCGCATAATTCGCGGACACCCTGCATGTACCCGGTGGGCGGGATGATAATGCCGTTCGTGCCGGTCACAGATTCCATTAAAACAGCCGCGATACTTTGCGGGCCTTCGTACCGGATGATCTCTTCCAGGTGGTTGAGGTAATCCTGGCTAAAATCGGCTTCGGAAATATTTGGATTGGTGCGGTGGAAGGTGGAGCGGTAACGATAAGGATCCAGGAAATGCACCACGCCTGTCATCAGGTTTGGCTCCCAGGCCACGCGGCGCGGATCGCCCGTGGCTGCCATAGCCCCGGCCGATGCCCCGTGATAGGAGCGGTAGCGGGTCAGGATTTTGTGCCGGCCAGTGTGGGCGCGCGCGATTTTGATAGCGTTCTCGTTCGCATCTGCGCCGCCCAGAGTGAACAGGATTTTGCTGAGCTTTCCGCCGGGTGTCACATTCGCCACAGCCTGGCTGGCCAGCGCCCGGATTTTTGTTGTCATGCCTGGCGCGGCGTATGGTATTTCATCCAACTGGGCCTTCATGGCATCTATGACCCGCTGATCGCCGTGCCCAATGTTTACACACATGGTCATCGAATTAAAATCAAGGTAGCGTTTTCCGCTGATATCCCAAAAATAGACCCCTTTGGCGCGGCTAATGGCAATGGGATTGACTTTTGCCTGGGCTGACCAGGTCCAAAAAACATGTTCCTTTGAGAGCGGTATTATCTGGTCATCGGGAAGATCAAACATGGGCTCCTCGTTTTCTTATTTTGCAGATGAGTTTGTTACTGAACTTATGGGTACTTTCCATACTGAACTTATGGGTACTTTCCATACTGAACTTATGGGTACTTTCCGTAAGGAATCGTAACACAAAAAGCCCGGGTTGTAATAAAACGCCGTTTGTGGCAAAATGAACAAGGTCTGAGAATAAAAACATTCAAGTTCGAAACAAATGGTGGTGAACCTGCAGGAATAGGCGCATATACCGATGACCGTTTTTGGAAACCACCCTATGAACCATTGGAGCACATCCGCATGAATTATTGGATATTTAAAGCCAACCCCGAGCATTATCGGATCGATGAACGTTTGCTTTCACCCGAACCAACCATTGTCTGGATTGTTACCAGGTACCTTGAACGTATTCAGCCAGGTGATACCGTTTTTGTGTGGCGAGCCGGGCTGCAACCCGGAATCTGTGCTGTCATGCTGGTTGAGGCCTGTCCATACCAACCGGCCGACCAGGAAATCAACGATGGTTTTGAGATCCCGCCTGGCAATGGTTCACCCGCCGCCAGTCAATGGGCCAAATGCCGGTTTGTCAAACGCTTCCGCACGATTGATAAGAGTATCATCAAGAAAATCCCTGGATTGGAGTTGTTCTCCTTCTTTTCCGCCTTCCAACAGGCCACCAATTACACTCTGACGCGTCCGGAAGGCACCATCCTGCTTGATTATATTGAAACTCACCCACTCGAAGCGCCACAATACCCAAGAGCGGGCACGATGAAGAAAGCTGCTGCGGTTTTGAAACCAGTGGCAAAAATAAAAATAAATAAAAGGCCTGCAGAACCAGCCGGCACTGTTGCCATGGGCCCGGCTGCATCCAAAAAAGACAAAGCTGCCAGCCCTGCTGGACGATCCTCAGAAGCTACCTCTCAATCAAAAACCGGGATTATTCCATCCCAATCAAAAACCGGGGTTATTCCATTGCTGAAATGTGACGTTTGCGGGCGCTATGTGATCAGCAGCGACACAGAAAGGCATATCCGCGAAGTTCACGCCGGTAAGCCTGTTGAATGGCAAAAAACCCGATAGCCAGCCCTCGCCCCAAGCAACATCGTCCCGATGCCCTTGCGGGAGAACCGGGATTATTCCATACTGAACTTACACTTGCCATGCGATTTGCTAAGCAAATCGTGGGTATTTCCTATGCAGCTTAAATTTCCAGTTTCAGAAATTCAAACCTGGTACCTGCGTTATTTCAAAGAAAGCCGGCCCGTTGATCTGGTCCATGAGGCCAGGATAGAGACCGTGACGGCGCTGGAAGTATGCGCGCGTGGCTGGTATACAAAAGCGGAGCTGGTTGAGGTGTGTCGTTGGAAGAACCCCCGCAGCCAGGCGCGTGTAGGTCAAAACCCGGAAAGTTTTATTCAATCTGTAACCGCATCGGCCTTATCAACAAGCGACGAACGCCTGCGTATTGAAGTGTTGACCCTTCTGGAGGGTGTCAGTTGGCCGGCAGCCTCACTTCTATTGCATTTTGGAATCCCCAATCTTTACCCTGTACTGGATTCGCGTTCACTCTGGTCACTGTCGATCGATAACCCGCCTGTCTCTGCACAGTACTTTCAATATGAGTTTTGGTGGGAATATACCCAAACCTGCCGGAATCTTGCAAAGGAAGCCGGTGTTTCAATGCGCAGCCTTGATCGAGCCTTATGGCAGTACGCCAGGGTAAACCAGCGACCCTCATACCCCCACGTGTGACCATTGTATACTGAACTTATGGGTATTTTCCATACTGAACTTATGGGTACTTTCCGTAGCGATAGCCCCAATAGCTGGCGCTT
>CAIWAX010000335.1 GCA_903910795.1 uncultured Anaerolineae bacterium | reverse complement strand
CTCCATGGTCTCTGTGGTTAATGGTTTTTGCAGTGAAGTCAATTTTCAATTCTTTGATTCATTTAACCTGGGGGGTCATTTCAAAACATAGACGCTGTTGGCCCCTGTCGGCAGGTAAACACGGTTGTTGAGCGCATAAGCGCCGGTCAGTAAGTCGCCAATATGGGAGTAGCTGCCGCTGACCTGTTTCAGCATCAGGGTGGTGGTGGAGATAACTTTTCCGGTGGCCGCATCCAGTCTGAATAAAGTACTCGAATGCAGGCTGGAATAATCAACATTGCCAAGTGATAACCAGGTTGTGACATAAAGGCTGCCGTTCAATTCGGCCACCGGCAGTGTGATGCGCGAAGTATTGTACAGTTCCGTCTTGAAATCCGGCTGTTCATAGCGCCATTTGACTGCGCCGCTTTGCCGGTCGAGCGCGTATAGAAACTTCGCGCCCTGCTGCCCGTCAGCGGGCAGGTATTTGGATTGGAGCTGGGCGCCGTCGCCAAACGCAGCGTAAACCAGATTGCCACTGATTTGCGGCGGGTAGGGGCGGCCAACCTCTGCGCCGGGGAGGAGTGACCATTTGAGCGCGCCGGTTTTCCCATCAACCGCCAGCAATTCAGGCGGCAGGCTGGTTTCCGGGCTGATGTACAGGGTATTGTCATCTGCCGTCAGCATGAACTCCGCGTTGCCGACTTTCTGCGAGAGCCGCCAGCTTTTTGCGCCCGTCTGCGCGTCATAGGCGCTGACATAATCATCGTTGGCATAAACCAGCCCGCCGGCGGCCGCAATTTTGTAGGCTCCATCCGGCGCGGGTGCTTGGAACAGGGGCGTGCCGCTGGGAAGTTTGAAGCCAGATAGGCGGAAATCATGCAACATGAACAGGCTGTTTCCGTTTGCCGCGACCCCGGCCGCGCCCACCGACCAGCCATCCTTTTCTGTGATCGTGAACTGCGAAACAACCGCGCCGCTGCGCCAATCCACACACACATCATCGAGTTCCTGCAGGCTCGCGCCCGCTTTATTATCTTTCAACACCAGCGTGCAGAAAGCATCCTTTTTCCAGGTGCGCGCTGCCGGAAAAGTGTTCTCCAATTTCCATAGCGCGGCCCCGGTTTGGGCATCAAAGGCCAGGATATTGTCATTGGGGTCCATATTCCCCAGGGTGCGCGCCAGTACCACCCCGTTCTGGACGATTGGCGCGGCATCCACCAGCCCGATCCCATCCATCTCAGTTTTCCATTTGGCCTGACCGGTAGCCTCATCCACTGCGACAACATAAGGCCCGGGTGTTGACCCGGACTGCTCCCAAACCCGGTGATCTGGGTCAGCGACAAGATATACAAGGCCGCCATCCAGGGCGGGTGGGGAGAAGCGCGAAATTTGCTTGGCCTGCAGCCCGTCATCGAATTTCCAGGCCAGGTCTGGAAACGTTTCGGATTTGGTGACGTTGTTCCACTGCAATTGCGCAGGGGCCGGGTTGGCCACGCAGGCAACCAATACCAAAGCTGCCAGCAAGCTGGCAGTTCTGGTGAGCGTGGAGTGAAAACGAAGAAGCATGTTGGTTCACCTTTGTGTTCACTTTTGGAGGGATGGAAAGGATAGTCGCAGGCGCCTGGGCGGGGTCAAGTTCAACTCAGGGTAATGCCCAGACTTTCAAATTATCAAACATTACATTTGAATCTCCGCCACTGTTATCGGAAGCGCGTCCAAAATACAGACCAACATCGCCGCCACTGGCATAGTCGCCCGTGAGCAGGCGCTCATCCATCAACTGGCCGTTGACATAAAAACGCAGGTGCTGGCCGAAGCGTTCGACCCGCAGCCGGTTTAGCGAGCCTGCCGCCGGGGATTGGGGCGGGGTGCAGCTCCAGCTCTTGGAAACCGAGAAGCTGCCGGTTAAGTCATCGAAGCCGCAATTGCCGCCATAGCTTGTATATGAACCGTAAAAAGTGCCGTTTGGCTGCTGGTCTTTTGGATGTATATCGTAAGCGATCCCGCAGAAGGTTCCATTTCCAGCGGGTGCGCAATCCACCTCGGCCACAAAATCTTTCAGATCCTTGCCAACCGGCCAGACGTTGTCTCCATTAAATGGCAGGAGAATATCGGGCACGCCGTCATTCATGGTAATAGATAGGCTGCCGGTGTTTTGTTTGAGGAAAGCGCTGTTTGCATCAAAAGTTTCTGCAAACACCGGGTTGGCCTTTTTCAGGCGCTCTGTGATGGATTGCATTTCCTGGGTGGCGGCGGCGTTGGTGGTGTTCGTGGCGGCGGCATCCAGCGCGCCCTGGGCGGTCTGGGTGGCGTGCCGTTGAACCGCAGCCGCCACATTTTCGGGCTGGTTGTCCCAGTTCACAAACAGGGCTACGGAAATGCAACATACCAATAACACGCCGATCACGGTGATGATCATGATGCGGAGCCATTTATTTTTCATGAGACCATCCTTATTCTTTTGAATTCATTGCTGCCTGCTGCTGGATCGAATTCGAGTGCCGTCAATGCCTGGATAAAATATTACTACATTAATTGTCCTATTTCAACTGGAATATCAGCAATTCAGCAATTCTCAATAGACCTCTTGCATAACGTAAAAAACGTTCTTGTAGTAACGGCTCGCGAAGCGCCCTGCGGGTTAGCCGTTCG
>CAIWAX010000334.1 GCA_903910795.1 uncultured Anaerolineae bacterium | reverse complement strand
GGGGATCTTCACCCGGTCATTTTAAAAATAAACCTTGTGCGGATTCCGTGTTACAAACCTTGCAACATACCGTTATAAAAGTGAAATAAAAAACCGCCTTCGCTATTGCGAGCAGGCGGTTCAATTCAATTAGCAATGCCAAATCCTTATTGGCTAAAAGGACGTAATAAGTTACGACCTAACACAGCAACAGGAAGAGAATATGCAAATCGGAACGAACCAAAAACCATCTCGCCAAAAAGAGCCAGATATGGTTTTAAGACTATCAGAGTCCACGAGCACACCTCTTTCTCATCCGTGCTGCAAATTTGGCAGGCCAGGCACGGTGGCAAAAATAAACCTCCCGTCAAATGCACAGGAGGAAAATTGGATGCGCGTTAAAAAACACAGATCCACCTCCTGGTTTAGCTTTGGCACTGCGCGTCGTAAGGAATTTATCTCCCAGCCACCTTGAGCGATGCCTTAATCCGACATCGCCTGGTCTACCCTTTCGCGTCTTTGGACGTTTCAGGGCAATGGCTTGTATACCTTGCAGCCGCCTGGCCTAACGAGGGTTTATTTTGCTTGGTGAATATACTCCCATGTTAAAGAAACGTCAAGAATATTGATTAGCACCCATTGGTGCGAACATCCTTATTCCATCCAAACAGTCCGGTCTTCAAAAGAAGGTCTGGCAACTGATTCAAGCGGGATAAAATCTGGAAACCCGATGTAAAAGAAACCAAGCAGCGGCTGGTCGGGTGAAAGACCGAGGAATTTTTTGATTTCTGGGTCACGGGAGGGGTCGCCAGTGCGCCAGATGGCCGCCAAACCCAGATCGTAGGCCGCAAGCAGTATATTCTGGCAGGCCGCGGCCGCGGCGCAAATATTTTCGAGCTCGTTTATCTTTGGCTCCGCGGGCAAGTCTGCCGCCACCGCGATGATCAAAGGCGCGCGCAGCGGCTTGCGGGCCTCTTTTTCAAAAGCCTCGGCCGGCGCATCAGGAAACCTGGCTTTGAAGGAATCAGCCATAACCTGTCCCAGTTTTTCCCTGCCCGCGCCAGTCAGCACCACGAAGCGCCAGGGCCGCACCTTGTGATGGTTGGGAGCCTGCACAGCAGCGTCCAACAGCTTTTCAATAGTTTCACGGGGCAGCGATTCGGGCTTTACCTTTCCAATTGAATGGCGGGTATGGATGGCAGTGATGGTTTCCATGCTATTCTCCAAAATACATAATGAAATAACTGGCAAAAAGAAGCATCCCGCTTCTAATGTTCATATTCTGCGCGTGTCAAAACAGGACAGGCTGCCTGATAAACTGTAAAATAATATCATGAGAAAAATTATTCCGGTATTCTTATTGTTGAGTTTGATTTCCATGGCCTGCAACCTGCCCATGCTGACAACCAGGCAGGTAACAGCCACACCCAACCCGCCGGCGCTCACGCTGACACCCTCAACCAGTGAAACTCCCACACTGCCCCCCAGCCCGACCGAAACAATGACACCCACAGCCAGCCAGAGCCCTACGGAAACGCCAACGGATACGCCAACCGCGACAATCACAGAAACCAGCGGCCCCAGTGCCACCCCCACCTTTAGTTTTCCATCCGTGGTTGTCAATCAGCCAGCGGCAGCCTGCAAATATGGGCCGAATGGCGCGTATCTATACGCGGCCGATTTGTACGCCGGGGATACCGGCAGCGTGCGTGGGCGCTTCCAATATAGCAAGTGGCTGTGGGTTAAGTTCGACAAACTCAAATACTTTTGCTGGGTGGCTCCATCGGTGGTGACTGTGACCGGCGATATAAACACTGTCAAGGTTACGGATGTCTACCTGCCAGGCCCCAGCGTACTGTACCAGGCGCCCCACAATGTAAGTCTGGTTCGGAATGGAGATCATGTCTTTATCCATTGGGATGTTGTGCCTATGACCAGGGATGATGACTACGGTTATTTTCTGGATCTATTCATTTGCCAGAACGGGAATTACTTCTGGTATCCGGTGGCATTACCCAACCGCGACAAAACATCCTATACTGTCAAAGATGAAGCCGGCTGCAAGGAACCTTCGGGTGGCAAGTTGTACGCGGTGGAGAAACATGGTTATACCAAACCTGTTATTCTGACCTGGCCAACGCCTTAAGAAACGCAAACTTGCTCGATATCTGACTGGAAGAATTAAAAAGCTGGCGATCTTTTGACCGCCAGCTTTTTGTTGTTTTCAGAAAACTATTTGTCTTCGGCTTTTGTTTTTCCACTGTGATTGAGAGCCACATGGCCGGCAGCCAGGCGGGCAATCGGAACGCGGAAGGGCGAGCAGGAAACATAATTGTTACCAATGATATGGCACCACTCGATCGATTCGGGATCGCCGCCGTGTTCACCGCAAATGCCTACTTCCAATTCGGGGCGAGTAGAGCGTCCTTCATTGATTGCCATTTGCATCAGACGACCAACACCAGCGCGATCGATAGTCTGGAAGGGGTTCTTTGCCAGAATGCCCTGTTCAACATAAGTGACCAGGAAGGCGCGTTCGGCATCATCGCGGGAGTAACCGAAGGTCATTTGGGTCAGGTCGTTGGTACCGAAGGAGAAGAACTCAGCCAAATTGGCAATTTCAGCCGCGGTTACAGCAGCACGTGGAATTTCGATCATGGTGCCAAACTTGTAATCCAGCTTGGCAACCTTCTTCTCGGCCAGAACCGTGGCGGCAATGCGGACCAGGCGGGGCTGGATCCACTCGAGTTCTTTGACAGTGCCGGTTAGCGGGATCATAACTTCGGGCTTGACCACGATGCCGCGCAAAGCGCAGTCTGCGGCGGCTTCAAAAATGGCGCGCACCTGCATTTCGACGATTTCGGGCATGGCGATCGAAAGACGCACGCCACGCAGACCCATCATCGGGTTGGATTCATGCAGGCTCCTGATCGAAGTAAGCAGGTGTTCCTTTGCTTCCAATCCGTCGGTCTCACCCTTGACACGCATGGTGATGACTTCTTCGAGCAGTTTTTCTTCATCGGGCATAAATTCATGCAGCGGCGGGTCGATCAAACGGATAATGACCGGGTGACCGTCCATGGCTTCAAACAGGCCATCAAAATCCTTGCGCTGGCTGGGCAGCAGCAGGTCAAGCTGTTTTGTGCGTTCTTCACTGGTTTTGGCCAGGATCATCTTCTGCACGATCGGCAGGCGTTCCGGTTCAAAGAACATATGCTCGGTGCGGCACAAACCAATACCCTGGGCGCCGTAAGCGCGAGCGCGGCGGGCATCCTTCGGATAATCTGCATTGGCCCACACCTGCAAACCGCGGCTCTTGCGGCCATCCGGCATTACACGAATGTGGGGGCGGGCAGCGATTTCATCAGCCCAGGTCAGCAGGGTCAGCAGTTCAGTCTGTTCTTCCAGCGTAGGAGCAGTGGTTGGGATCTTACCAACAAAAACCTGGCCGGTGGTACCGTCCACGGAAATCCATTCGCCTTCCTTGACAACCACATCACCAACAACCATGATGCGTCTTTCGAGGTCAATCTTCATGGCGTTGGCACCAACCACACAGGGGATGCCAAACTGGCGGGCAACAACCGCGGCGTGAGAGGTGGCGCCGCCTTCACTGGTGAGCACACCCTTGGAGGCGATCATGCCGTGCACATCGTCCGGCTTGGTGAACGGGCGTACCATGATGGTATCCTGTTTTTCTTCCTTCGCCATCTTTTCGGCCTTATCGGCGTCAAAGTAAGCCTGACCAACGGCTGCACCGGGGGAGGCATTGACACCCTTGGCAAGGAACTTTCCAGCCTTTTCAGCTTCTTTCTTGGCTGCGCTGTCGAAGGTCGGGTGCAGGAGGGCATCCACATCTTCGGGTGTCACGCGCAAAACAGCGTCATCCTTGCTGATCAGACCTTCATTGGCCATATCAACCGCGATTTTCACAATGGCTTTGGCAGTGCGCTTGCCGTTGCGGGTCTGCAGCATCCAGAGTTTTCCGCGCTCGATGGTGAACTCAACATCCTGCATGTCTTTGTAGTGCTTTTCCAGTTTGGCAGTGATATCCATAAACTGGTTGTAGACTTCGGGCATTTGTGTGACGAGATGTTCGATCTGGTCAGCATTGCGAATACCTGCGACCACATCCTCGCCCTGGGCGTTCAGCAGATACTCGCCCATCATCTTCTTATCGCCAGTGGATGGATTGCGAGTGAAGGCCACGCCGGTACCTGAGTCATCACCCATATTGCCAAAAACCATGGTAACGATATTGACAGCGGTGCCGAGATCATCAGAAATCTTGGTGGCGCGACGATAATCTACCGCCTTCTTACCATTCCAGCTCTTGAACACAGCTTCGGTGGAGAGAGCAAGTTGTTCTTTTGCATCCTGGGGGAAATCCTTGCCAGTTTTCTGCTTGAAGACATCCTTGTAGACGGAAACCATGTGCTTCCAGTCTTCAGCCTGCATTTCGATATCAAGCTTGTAGCCCTTCTCGGCCTTGTATTCGGCCAACGGGTGCTCAAAGGCCTCGTCTTCGATGTCCATCACAACGGTGCCGAACATTTCAACCAGGCGGCGGTAGGAATCCCACACAAAACGCGGGTTACCGGTCAGCTTGATCATGCCAGCGGCAGATTTATCGGTCAGGCCGATGTTCAAGATGGTGTTCATCATGCCAGGCATGGAGAATTTGGCACCAGACCGGCAGGAAACAAGCAGCGGGTCATTGGAATCACCAAACTTCTTCCCGGTCGCTTTTTCGACATGCTTCAACGACTTGAGTGCCTGATCCCACATGCCTTCCGGAAACTGACCGGTTTTGCGATATTCATTGCAGGCTTCGGTTGTAACGGTAAAACCTGGAGGAACAGGGACGCCCGCGCGAGTCATGTCAGCCAGACCAGATCCCTTGCCTCCCAATAAACCACGTACGCCTTCCCAAGAACCGGCGTATTTTTCAGCTTTTGCAACTTCTTCAAATAGATATACCCATTTTTTTGCCATTTTCGTCTCCTTACGAGAAAGATATGATAGCGATAAACGCAAAACGGAATAAGTTTACCACAAACATCATTTTGACCTGCTCATTTTTCTAACAACCCATTGGGATAGTTTTTCAAATAATCGAGCTCTAAAAAGATAAGCTGATCTTATAGGATGCCCGGGTGTGCAAGCAACCAGTAATGAAGAAGTAGAAGTTGTTAGTTGTATGTAAAGTCTAACCTGATTATTTTCTGGCATAATCAGACGAAGAGGAAATATCATGTCAATCAAAGTACTGATTATAGACGACGATTCTTCCATGACTGAGCTCCTGGGTATGCTGCTCGAAAAAAACGGCATGAATGTGATCTCAACTGCAAGCGGCATGGATGGCCTCGAACTGGCGCGGGTTGAACATCCGGATATCATTATTTTGGATCTTCTACTCCCCGAAACAGATGGGTGGGAAGTTTGTAAGACTTTGCGCACATTTACGAATGTCCCCATTGCAATTTTATCCGCGCTCGATGATCCGCATGTAATCTCCAGCGCCCTGGATGCTGGCGCTGATGATTACATGTCAAAACCTGTGCCGAATATGGTTCTTCTGGCACATATCCATAATCTGACCCGCCGTTACGCTGTTGAAAGTCAATTATCCAGCATGCTGAAGAATAATCGGGCAAACAACAAAGCCAGCGCCACCAATCTATCATAAAACCTTTGCAGGCGCATCCGCCCAGAGTAAAATTACAAAAAATTTCAGGAGATCGGACGTGCAAACCTGCTCCCGCTGCAATGCAACTTCCCCCGACACAGCCACAAATTGTATCAACTGCAAAGTTGAATTACGGGATTTTTCAAATTCCGCCATTGCTCTCAAGAACTTTAGAACTAATGCGCGTGTCACCGCCATTCGGATCAACGTTGCCAATGATGCCTGCCCGTTGTGTTATGAATCTCGCGGAACTTTTCCAAAAGACTCGGTAGCAGTTCTACCACACGAAGGCTGCTCGCATAACCACGGCTGCCGCTGTATGTACGAGCCAATTCTGGGCGAAATTTACCCATAGCTGCCCGGTCAATCGAAAAGAGACCCGCCATATATAAAAATGGCGGGTCTCTTTTCGTTCCATTTCAAGCGATATGGATCAGGCTCCATCCCCTAATTTCATTCGTGAGCGCTAACGACCAGATAAATTCAACAAAATTCGGGCGGTTTCCAGGGGAGCTTCCACTGCCGGCGAATGTCCAACCCCGGGAAGCTCAACCAGTTCCACAGCCGGAATGCGTTTCTTCATTTCACGAGAGCGTTCAACCGGTACCAAACTATCCGCCTGTCCGTGGAGAAGAGTAACAGGAAAGGAAAATCGTTCCAAATAACCGAATGCGTCTGGGCGTTCGGCCATAGCCTTGATGGCATTGACAAGCCCTGCGGAGCGCTGGCGCAAAATAATTTCCCGGAAAAATGGCTCAAAGACTGGATCAGCCGAAAGCTTTTCGGCCATGCCAACCACCTCTTCCGGGCCGCGTAATGCCACCTGTCCGGCCTGAGAATATCGTCCAGCCTTGCGCTCAGCAGTGTCAGATGCAGCCTGGGAACCGATCAGCCCAAGCCCCAGCACCCTTGCGGGGTACGCATGCGCAAACGCCAGCGCAACGTACCCCCCCATGGAATGTCCGGCCAGGCAGGTTTTTTGAATATTCAACTCATCCAGGAGAACAGCCAGGTCAGCAGCCATTTCAGCAATGGTATGGATTTCATCGGGTATATCCGATGAACCAAAGCCCGGCAGGTCCGGCAAGATCACATCAAAAAGAGATGTGATCTGAGGAAGCAAAGGATTCCATGAAGCATGGTCAAGCGGAAATCCATGGATCAAAAGCAGCGGGATACCTTTTCCATGTCTTTCAAAAGCCAATGAAAGGTTATTTATCAGAAGTTTTTCCAATTTTCAAGCACCTCGCGCTTATTCCAACTTACGGTTGGCCAGAATCTTCAGCTTTCTTAGCAGATTCATGCGCCGTGACAAGCCAATCTCTCGCAAACGCCAATGCTTCAGCCTGTGTGTTCAGAAACCCGGCTGCCTGGTTTTCCCGAATGGCCTCCAACAATTTACCAATTTCCGGTCCGGGCTTTTGCTGCAGGGTGGAAATCAAATCATCTCCGTTCACCAAAGCCGGAGGCCTGATCATTTCATCTGCCTTCTCATACCAGGCATCCAACAAAGTCCGGCTCACATCCAGGGCCGCCGCCCAATGTTGCTGGGTCAGCGTGTGATCATAGGTAGCGCGGGTATCCGCCAGAGCCAGAAGAATTAAATCAATCCCGGCTTCGTTGGAATCGCGAAAAAAACGATAAATGGCCTTACGGCTGGTTTCCACGCCAGCCTCCTTACGGTTGGTTTGACCATGAACCCGCATGTGATGTTTGATAATCAACCGCAGTCGTTGCAGTTCATCATTGCTGAAATGCAGCGCCATTCCGCGTTGCGCGGCTGTCTGCGCGCCCATTTCATCATGCCCGAGGAAACGGATGCGGCCATTTTCTTCGATTGATTTTGTCTGCGGTTTATTTACATCATGATAAAGCGCGGCAAAAAACAAAACTGAACGGGCCGTGCGGTCAACATTCAAATTCTTGCCCAGATGTTCGTTGATTTGGGCCCGATATTTGCCGAGCTTTAACACAACCAGGCCGTTCATCCAGTCCGCGTTGGCTTTTTGTTCATTGTAAGATGGGGAAAGTACGTCCAGAATACCTTCAAGGTGACGCAAAACAGCCAGCGTGTGGGTCCAGACATCATAAACGTGCGGGGCTGACTGTTCCATCCCTTTCAGGGCAGGCAATTCAGGCAAAATATATGGAAGCGTTCCCAATATCTCCAACGCTCGCACAGCACTATCCGGTTTTGGCCCGGATAAAATCTTAAATAATTCATCCCGCAAACGCTCAGGGGAGATGTTTGGCAGCAGGCCAGCCGCGGCTTTCATTAACTTGCGCGTGTCCGGGTCAATCGAAAAACCGTAAGCCGCGGCCTGGCGGATACCCCGTAATATTCGGATAGAATCATCCCTGAGTGCGCTTTCCGAACAGGCCCGGATGCGTCTGTTACGGATGTCCATGACACCGCCCAGAGGATCAAAAATTGTGCCTGTATTCAGATCCATGGCAACCGCGTTGATCGTAAAATCCCGTCCGCGAAGATCAGCCTCGAGCGAATCGCCGCGATAACCGGCAAAGTCCAGAATATCCCGGCTGCCGTCCGCGTTTTGAAGGATCACCCGGCCAGTATCAAAGGTTTCGTCCATCGGAAAGAAGGCTGCCTTCAAAGCATCCGCGACTGATCTGGCCAACTTGATACCATGCAGGCAAGCAAAATCCAGGTCGCGGGAAGCACGACCCAATACCGCGTCTCGAACTGCGCCGCCCACCAGGTAAACAGGTTCACCCGCAGGGATGGCGGTTCGGACAGCTTCCAACAAAGGGGAAGAAACAGGCATTACTGGCATAAATCGGATTTCAATATTTTCCTTGCTGCGCGAACGGCGCGCGAATTGAAAAACCTGTTCACGGCTGTCACCCTGGGCAACAACTTTCCCCCGGACGAGCGCCACCCAGCGTCCGGAATAAGCCGCAGACTCCGCAGATTTTTCATCATCCATCAAAATCAATCAGCCGTATTTTTGTACCTGGCAAGATCGGCGCTTGCAATAAAAGGCAGGTGGCGGAAATGTTCATCAATATCAATACCATAACCAAATATATATTTATCCGGTACGTCAAAACCGACATATTCGACATCCACCGGCACTTCGCGGCGCATTTTTTTATCAAGCAGCACACATACTTTAACACTCTTCGGTTCGCGTGTTTTTAGCATCATTAACACATGCGCCAGAGTCCGGCCGGAGTCCACTATATCTTCAACCAATAAAACATTACGACCTTCGATGTTGGTCATCAAGTCCAGGTTGACACGTACATTTCCACTGGAAGCATAATGGCCGGTTCCATAGGAAGAAAGCGACATGCAATCAAGCTCATGCGTCAGGCTGAGGTGGCGAGTAAGGTCCGCCGTAAAAGTAAGGCCGCCACGTAACAGGCAGACAACCACTAAATCCTCGCCGGCATAATCCCGGCTGATCTGCTCGCCCAATTCGCGCACCCGCTTGTCAATGGCTTGCTGATCAACGAGCACTTCATCCATAAACTCAGTGTAATCTTGCATCATGAAAGCCTCTTTTTTTTATGTAACTACTTTTTTTATTTCTCATTGCTGACATACCGGTCCAGGTCAACCACACCCACAAAGGGCAGGTTGCGGTAAAACTCGTCAAGGTCAAGACCGTAACCAAATACAAATTTATTCGGTATTGAAAATCCGCGATAATCAATCGGTACAACAACCTCGCGGCGGGATTCTTTATCGAGGAGCGCACACACTTTGAGTGTTTTGGGTTTGCGGGTGCGAAGTAATTCAAGCACATGTGCGACAGTATGACCGCTATCCACAATGTCTTCCACTAAAATCACGTGTTTGCCCTGAATGTTGGTTTGCAAATCGAGATTCATGCGAACGTTCCCGGTGGTTTCTCTCGCGCCCGAACCGTAGGATGAGATTGCCATGCAATCAATCGCGTTGAGTACGCTTAGGTGCCGCATCAGATCCACCATAAAGGGCAGCGCACCGCGCAAAATACAGATCAGCAGGATTTGCTGGCCCGCATAATCCCGATTGATCTCATCTGCCAACTCTTTAACACGCGCCTGTAGAGTTTTTTCATCTATGAGAACTTCGGCCAAAATATCATGATAATCTTGCATTCATACTCCTGTTGGGTGTCAGTGCTCTGAGCAAAAGGAAAAAATAAATCAACCTTATCGGGGGACTTCGTGGTGCTGACGGCAGCGTGCTTCGTAAAGCTCAGATGCGCCCACAATAACAACCGGGTCATCGTAACGTGCCGGGGTACCATTTACAAGCCGTTGTGTGCGGCTGGCTGATTCACCGCAAACCATGCAAATCGCCTGCAGTTTATCCACCCTTTCAGCCTTAGCCATCAACATAGGCATGGGGCCAAAAGGTTCGCCGCGAAAATCCTGATCCAAACCAGCCACCAGAACACGGATGCCGCGCTCGGCCAAACGGCTGGTTACCTCAAGGATGCCGTCATCGAAGAATTGCGCCTCGTCAACGCCAACAACCGTGGTATCGGCATCCAGTTTTTCGAATATGTTTTCTGCCTTCTCAACAGGAATGGCATCAAAATCCGCGCCAGCATGTGAGGTAACCTTTTCGGCGGCATAGCGCACATCGACAGCGGGCTTGAATACCTGCACTTTTTGACGCGCGATAACAGCACGCCGCATACGACGGATAAGTTCATCCGTTTTGCCGCTGAACATCGACCCGCATACAACCTCAATCGAACCGTGCAAATGCTTCATAATCGCTCCCAGAAAATAATAACGGGCGGATGCTGTAACAGCATCTGCCCGTTAAGTTTACCTGATATTTCAATTTTGAGCGTTGTAAGCGCTGGTCTAAAAAAATTAAGCAGCGGCTTCGCTGGAGACTTCTGGAAGGTCATAACCCAGAGCCCGAATCTTCTTTTTGCTGTCGATCAGTGCCTTGCGACCAAAACCTTCAATCGCCAGAGCGGCGTCATCGCCTTCGCCAAGTTTGGACATCAACTGGGCAATAGTGGTAATGCCAGCTTTTTCAAGCGCACCGGTCACGCGGATGCCAAGATCAAGCTCGGTAACCGGTTTGGCAGGAGCCTTGCGGGCTTCTTCCTTAACCTTTTGAGCTTCAACATATTCCTGGCGAACCTGGAGCTTCTTGTAAAAGCGGTCAACCTGGCCTTCCACGTCCAGCATACGGGCCTGCTCGCCCGAGAAAAACGGGTGGCAATGCGAGCAAACTTCGACATGGATGGACTTGCGAGTGGAGCCTGTCGTCCACTTGGAACCACAGGATGCGCAGACAACCTGGGCGTCCGTGTAAAAAGTTGGATGGATCTTTGGTTTCATTTTTATAAACCTCTAAATTACTCTGCCGCCGCAAAAGCCTCGGGCGGGAGGACATTTACACGCTTGCGACCATGCACAACATCAAAAACAACCACACCATCAATCGTAGCGAACAGGGTGTCATCTGTACCGGCGCCCACGTTCATACCAGGCTGGATGTGTGTTCCACGCTGGCGAATAAGGATATTGCCGGAAAGGACTACTTCACCAGCATACTTCTTCACGCCCAGGCGTTGGGCATTGCTATCACGACCATTGCGGCTGGAACCGCCACCTTTTTTATGAGCCATAGTGGACCTCTCTTACCCTTCAACAATTTGTTCAACAGCAAGACGGGTATAGGACTGGCGATGACCTGTCTTCTGGCGAATGCGTTTCTTGGGCTTGTAGTGAAAATTGTAGGTCTTTTCGCCCTTGAAATGCTCAACAACTGTAGCCTTAACTGAAGCGCCCGCGACAACTGGCGCGCCGACGGTGATTGCATCACCGTTTACCAGCAAAAGCACATCTGTAATATCAATGCTCGTGCCCGGTTGTACATGCAGCAGATCGACTTCGATCATGCCGCCTTCGACAGCTTTATATTGTTTGCCGCCGCTTTCCAAAATAACGTATTTCATAGATCCTTTCTCCTGGTCTTCGCTTCACCAACAGTCGCCGCGATGGTTTTTAGAATGCCGCCGCGCTGCGGGGAAGCCGGGAATAAAACATGCAAATACCCCCGGCAGGGGTATTCGCGAAGAGCTATTATACACGCTCAACTTTAATACGTCAACTATCAGTTTTTCCAAAATGTCTGGAAATTGCAGGTGACATTTTACCAGAAGTTGCGCGGCAGAACATCCGTAATCAGGAAAAACTCAGAGCGGACAACCGAAGCCTGAACGCAAAATTTGATTCGCAATTTGATGGGTGGTATGATCGAACAAAATTACCGATCCTACACACCAAAATATCGCAAGAATCGGGTGGCTGTCTGATGAGTGATCTCATAAAATAATGGGCAGAAAGGAAACACGCCATGACCGCCTCCCCGGACAATTACCAGCAATTATCAGCCGATTACCAGATCATTGAAAGTGCCATTCATTTTCTGGAAGAAAATTTTCAGCGCCAACCAGAGTTAAAAGAAATTGCGCTCAGCACTGGCTTGAGTGAATTCTATTTTCAACGAACGTTCACGCATTGGGTTGGCATCAGCCCCAAACGATTCCTCCAATTTTTGACCAAGGAAAGCGCGAAAGAACATTTGATCGGTTCCTCGGTATTGGAAGCCACGTATTCGGTTGGATTATCCAGCCCGGGCCGCCTGCACGACCTGTTCATCCACACTGAAGCCGTTACCCCTGGCCAATACAAGGGCAGAGGAGCCGGACTTTCGATCCGCTATGGGTTTCACCCCACGCCTTTTGGCGAGGCCTTGCTTGGATTAACCGAGCGCGGCATCTGTCATCTAGCCTTTGTTCAAGATGAAAGAGAAACCTCACTGGCAACTCTAAAATCCAACTGGCCGCACGCAGCCTTCCTGGAAGATAGCCAAACCACAGGATCACTGGTCGAACCAATCTTTTCCATTGGGAAAAATCCATTACCTCTTTCCCTGTTTTTATCTGGCACCAATTTCCAATTAAAAGTGTGGGAAGCCCTGTTAAGCATTCCGCAGGGCTCCCTGGCAACTTACGAACAAATCGCTGAAACAATTGGCAGTCCCCGCGCCCAGCGGGCAGTAGGCACGGCCCTGAGCCGGAACCCAATTGCATTTCTGATCCCCTGCCACAGGGTTATTCACAAGCTGGGTGACTTTGGGAATTATCGCTGGGGCACAGCGCGTAAAAAGGCCCTGCTTGGTTGGGAAACAGCCTTAACATCCAGCCCGGCGATTCTGCACCATCAAACAGAGTATTCATGAGGAAAATGATTTGAAAACAAAAATCTGGGCTGCCTTACTCGCTGTTTACATTATATGGGGCTCCACCTATCTGGGAATTCGTTTCGCAGTCGCAACCATTCCACCCTTCATGCAGGCGGGTGTGCGCTTCTTGGTCTCGGGCACATTATTGTTTGCCTGGCGACGCCTGGCCGGCGATCCAACCCCCACCCGCCGGCAATGGTTTTCGGCATTTGTGATTGGAAGTTTGCTGCTGGTGGGTGGCAACGGGCTGATTTCTTTTGCCGAAACCAGCATCCCCAGCGGCGTAGCCGCCTTACTTGTGGCCACCATCCCGATGTTCATGGTATTGGTTGAGGCGCTTCGGCCGGGCGGTATCCGGCCCACGCTCGGCCAGGTAATGGGTTTGCTGGTTGGGTTCAGCGGTGTGGCTCTGTTGATCGGGCCGGCAGAATTCGGTGGTGCGCGTGAGTTTAGCTTCTTGAGCGGCGGTATCGCTCTTCTGGCTGCCTTTCTGTGGTCTTTGGGATCGATTTACACTCGCAATGCAGATTTACCCGAATCAACACTTTTATTCACTGGCATGGAAATGTTGATGGGGAGTATCGGGCTGTTGCTTGTCAGCACGCTTAAAGGCGAATTTGTTCATTTTCAGATCGCATCTGTTTCAACATCATCCCTGCTAGGCTTGTTATACCTCATCACCTTTGGTTCCCTGGTTGGTTTCACATCCTATGCCTGGCTGCTGAGGAACGCGCCCGTCTCTCTGGTTTCAACATACGCGTACGTCAACCCAATCGTGGCAGTTTTTCTTGGCAACATTTTCGCGCAGGAATCTCTTGGCCCGCGTATCTTGTTGGCAGCCCTCATTATTGTTGGCTCTGTATTCCTGGTCAACCTGGCAAAAAAGCCCACGCCACAAGTGGAACCAGAAGAAATTGTATGAAAATCAGCCCTGACGATTTATAATCTTCCCCATGTATGAAACCATTCCCGCCGGCAAATTATTAGATGGCAGTCTTTCTGATTCCTCCGCCCAGATTTTGTTGAGTTCTTTGGGCTTTCATGATTGGAAGACCGCGCAGCGTCACCTTCAGCATATTGCGGCTCGAAGCAAGCAAGCCAGTGAATCGCTTGCCAAACTGCTTCCCTATCTTTTGATCACCCTCTCAGCCTGTGCTGATCCTGACCAGGCTTTGATCAACTTTGAGCGCTTTTCAGGTGATGAACACGTTAACGATGTTTTTGAAAAACTGGAACAAAACCCCCGCACACTTGAAATCCTGGTCACAATATTTGCTGGAAGTCAGTTCCTGACTGAGATCCTGCTGCGCGACCCACGCCGCCTGGTAATGTTGACAGACCGCGAGCGGTTGGCTCACCAGAAAAGCGCCGAAGAGTTCCTCAAAGAAGCCACCGCCGGGTTCGATGCCATCAGCTCTACCGACCAGATCAATGCGCTCCGCCAGTACCAAAAAGGCGAACTGTTACGAATTGGCGCGAGTGACCTGTTAAGCCTGTATGATCTTCCGGCTGTCACTGGGCAACTTTCCAACCTGGCAGATGCCATGATACGCGCCTGCCTGAACTATGCCAGCAAAGCATCCAACACCAGCCCGCACGGTTTTGTTGTTCTTGGTATGGGCAAACTGGGCGGTGGAGAACTCAACTACAGTTCAGATATTGACTTGCAATTCCTATGCGCTGAAAACGGGTTGGACTATGTGCGTCTCGGCCAGCTCTTGATTGATGCCCTGGCGAGCATGGGGTCCGAAGGCTTTCTCTACCGCGTGGACATGCGCTTGCGCCCCTGGGGCCGGGATGGCAGCCTTGTCAGCACAACCACGGGTTTTCTTAATTATTTACATAAACACGCCCGGCTATGGGAAAAACAGGCCATGCTGAAGGCCAGACCCGTAGCCGGTGATTTTAGCCTGGGAGAAGAATTCCTCAAACAGGTTGAGCCTCTCATCTTCGGGGAAAACCCTGAAACCCTGCGCACAAGCGTGCACGCTATGAAGCAGCGCACCGAGGAAATATTGCGTTCGCGCGGGCGTGAATGGGGCCAGGTCAAGCTGGGTGAAGGCTCCATTCGGGATGTGGAATTTGTGGTTCAATACTTACAGCTCGCGCATGGCGGCGCAAACATCAAACTGCGCAAAAAATCCACCCTGCAGGCACTCAGGCGGCTTCAGAAATTCCAACTCATTGCCACCCAGGAAGCCCGCGTATTGACAGACGGCTATATTTTTCAACGCACGGTGGAACATTTCCTGCAGATGATGCATTACCGGCAAACGTACAGCCTGCCTTCGGACCCCAATGCCATTCATCTGCTGGCCCGCAGGCTTGGCTTTCCCACCCGCGATTCATTCCTGGAACGCTACCAACAACACAGCCTGGCGATCCGCGCCGTTTATTCAAAATATATTGGCGGTTTGGATCCGGCACCCATTCAGGAACCTGAGATACCCACGCCCAATCCAGATTTTATCCGGCAGCATCTGGCTCGTATGGATTCATCCTATGCGACAGCTTTTTCGCAGGCCGAAATCAGCCAGCACGCCAGCTTTGCGGCCCAGCTCAGCGATCAACAGCTTGCCAACGTAGAAGCTCTCAAAACTGGTGAAAATCGATGGAAGGTTACGGTGGTAGCGTATGACTACCTGGGCGAACTTTCACTAATATGCGGGCTGATGTTTTTGTACGGGTTGGATATTCAATCCGGAGAAATTTTTACCTACGAATCGAATGAAATACCCGAAAAACTCGTGGCACCCAGGCTGAAACGCCGTACCCGTTCGGGAAAATGGCTGCACCTGAACGACGATGAAAAATCCGCAGTGACCACAAACAGGCACAAGATCGTGGATGCTTTTACCGTCCAGGCGATTGGCCCAGTGCCAGATTGGGAAACCTATACCGAAGATTTGCGAGCCTTTCTAAAAATGCTGCATACCGGGCAGCGGCGGGAAGCGCGCAGTGAACTTGCCAGACGAGTGGGGGCGGTTTTTGCGGGAATGGACAGCTCCGGAAGTCCGCTCTACCCAATCGAAATTAACCTCGACAATAATTTATCCGAGCGCTACACCGTTTTACACATCCAAACTACAGACACGGTTGGTTTTCTGTATGAATTTACCAACGCCCTTTCACTCACCCACACCTACATCGCCCGCATGGTGGTACAAACCAGCGGCAGACGTGTGGATGATGTGCTGTATGTGACGGATGAAAATGGAAACAAAATCAACAATCCCCAAAAGCTACGCGAGCTTCGAACCGCAGCAGTACTGATCAAACATTTTACACACCTGCTGCCGCGTTCGCCAAACCCGGCTTCAGCCTTGCTCCATTTCCGCGAATTCCTGGCACAGCTCTTTGAACGCACCAACTGGGCAGATGAACTAACCTCGCTGGAAAACCCGCAGGTAATGGATAACCTGGCCCGGCTGCTGGGCGTCAGTGATTTCTTATGGGACGATTTTATGCGCATGCAGTATGCCAACCTCTTCCCAGTGATCAGCACCAGCGAAACATTGGGGACAGCGAAAACCCGGCAAGATTTACAATCCGAGCTTGCAGAAGTGCTGGCAAACACACATGCCGGGCCGGAAGCCCCACAAGAAAATGCTCCCTGGGGTATCGCCTTGAATGCCTTCAAAGATCGGGAGATGTTTCGGATTGACATGCGCCACATTCTTGGGCTTACCAGGGAGTTCTGGGATTTCTCAGAGGAACTGACAGACCTGACCGAAGTCGTGGTAAATGCCGCCTATCACCTCACGGCTGAGGATTTACGCTTTATCCATGGTACGCCTCATCTGGCGGATGGATCCATCTCACAAATAACGGTGCTGGCGCTGGGAAAATGCGGCGGCCGTGAACTGGGCTTCGCTTCTGACATCGAATTGATGTTTGTTTACGAAGGGGAAGGCAAGACCAGCGGACCTGAACCAATTGAGACCTCCATTTTTTATGAGAAAGTTGTGCAAAACTTTCTCAGCGCCATCCACGCCCGCCAGGAAGGTATTTTTCAGGTGGATCTGCAGTTGCGTCCTTACGGCAAAGCCGGGAGCATGGCTGTCTCGATGGATTCATTCAAGCGCTATTATGCTCCAGAAGGTCCGGCCTGGGCTTATGAGCGTCAGGCGCTGGTAAAACTGCGCCCAATCGCCGGAGATGAGGAACTGGGCAAAAAATTATCCGATCTGCGGGATGAATTTACATACAACGGCAGTCCCTTTGATGTGACTTCTATGCGCGCCATGCGCGAGCGCCAGGTCAGGCACCTGGTCACCGCCGGTAAATTTAATGCCAAATACAGCCCGGGAGGCCTGGTGGATATTGAATATCTGATTCAGGGTTTGCAAATTACCTATGGATTCGCAGACCCATCCCTGAGATTGACAAACATTCGCAAAGCCATGTCCGCTTTAAATACCCGGGGAATTATTTCCGATGAAGATTTCACCAGATTGCACAAAGCGCATACTTTTCTGCGCTGGTTGATCGATTCGATGCGGGTTGTGCGGGGAAATTCAAAGGATGTCACGGTTCCGGTTTATGGGAGCGATGAATTCGCATTTCTGGCCCGCCGTTTACGATATGGCAATGATGTGCAAAAATTACGCGACCAATTGCTTCAGGTTCAAGCGGATGTGGTAGAGATGAACCGGCGCTTGCTCCCGCAATAAAGTTCTACATTCAGCTCACGGTTCGCTCATTTTTAGAGCGGTTCCAAAAAATTACTGGTTCGAATGGAATTTGTGGTCAAGCTGTTTTTTTCAAACCGTCCACGAATAAGTACCACGAATACGGTGTGCTGTCCAATTCGTGAATTCGTGGACGGTTTCGCAGCAAACCACAAAAAACATCAGAAGCAAAAAATTAGGCCTCGTTGTATTTTTTCTTCTCATCATTGGTTCAATAAAAATCACACTTGATCGGACGCCGCGCTATGAATCACAATCAGGCAATTGGTAAGTGGGGAGAAAAGGCTGCGGAAGAATATTTGCGTGGCAAAGGCTTTATTATTCTTGAAAATAACGTTCGGACGCCTTATGGAGAAATCGATATTATCGCATCCATTGAAGATCTAATCGTATTTGTGGAAGTTAAAACACGCACATCCCGCTCGTTTGGATACCCCGAGGAGGCACTGACATACCGGAAACTTGGTCACATGCGAGCCAGCGCCGAATATTATGCCGCCAGACATGCGATTGGCACCTGGCAATGCGATGCCATCGCTGTGGAGCGTACGCAGGATGCAGGCACACACATCGAGCATTTTGAAAATGTTACCAGCTAACCTGCCCCCTCTGGTTGTCATCATCGGGCCAACGGCTGTCGGCAAAACTGAATTATCCATCCAATTGGCTGAAAAGTTCAATGGCGAGATCGTATCGGCTGATTCACGTCTGTTTTACCGGGGATTGGATATCGGCACAGCCAAACCAACCGCCAGCGAAAGGGCGCGCGTTCCTCATCACCTGATTGACGTTGCCAACCCGGATGAAACCTGGTCGCTGGCATTATTTCAACAAAAAGCCAACGAGATCATCGCCGAAATCCTGAGCAGGCGCAAACTGCCCTTCCTGGTTGGTGGCACAGGTCAATACATACGTGCAGTGACTGAAGGTTGGACCCCGCCTGAAGTTCAACCTGATCCGCGCTTGCGCGCTGTGTTGGAAGCATTGGCAGCCCAAAATTCAGTATTCTGGTTGCATGCCAGATTACAAATCATCGATCCTGTGGCAGCGGACAATATCGATGCGCGCAATGTACGGCGAACCATCCGGGCCCTGGAGGTCATTTTTTCCACGGGCAGGTTATTTTCAGCCCAAAGAACCGCAACAAGTTCAAACTATCAGCAGATCAATATTGGCCTGATCCGCCCACGCCCTGAGTTGTACGAACGGATCGATCAGCGCATTGAGTTCATGTTTCAGAATGGGCTGCTGGAGGAAGTTCAGAAATTATTATCACTGGGCTATTCGCCCGAGCTGCCAAGCTTATCAGCAATTGGTTATCGGGAAGCAATTGGCGTCTTACTTGGCAGGATCACGCTCGATGAAGCCAAAACGCTTATCAAGCGCTCCACCCGAATTTATGTCAGAAGACAGGCAAACTGGTTCAGAGAAAATGATCCACAAATAAAATGGTTTATGATGACTGCCGGGACTGACCTGACTGCCGGGAAGTACATCCAATCCAGGCTGGAAAATATTGATTGGAAAGGTCAATTGTGAAAATTTTCCCGGAATTGACAATAATCAATTTCCTTCTATACTGTAAATAGTGCATTATTTCACATAACGAAAGAAGGATCTTTGAATGACACCAAAACCATGGTTTTCACATTACGATCCGGGGGTTCCAGAACATATCGAATACCCTGGGCGACCGCTTTTTAGTTTCTTAGAAGATTCTGCCGCAAAATATCCAGACCGGGCCTGCACCTTGTTTAAAGGCGCCACCATCACCTATCAAGAAATGAACACGCTCACGGATAAGGTTGCCGCAGCCCTTTCAGCCCTGGGTGTCAAAAAAGGAGACAGGGTGGGTATCTTCATGCCCAATACACCTCAGTTTGTGATGGCCTGTTTCGGCATTCTGAAAGCTGGAGGCGTGGTTGTTGCCACAAATCCGCTCTATACATCCACAGAAATCGAATACCAGGTCAACGATGCCGGCATCGAAGTGATGTTTGTCATGTCAAATTTCTACAAGACAATCAAAGCGGCGCAACCCAAGACTCACCTAAAAACCCTGATCGTCACAAACATCAAAGAAACTCTCCCGCCGGTTTTGAAAATTCTTTTTACCCTGGCAAAAGAAAAAAAAGGCGGCTTCAGGATCGAAGGCGGCCTGCAAGCCGGGGACTTTTGGATGAAGGATTTGATCGCAAAATATTCAAATTCAGAGCGCCCCAGGCTGAACATTACCCCGGATGATACTGCGTTATTCCAATATTCAGGCGGCACAACCGGCATCTCAAAAGCCGCTGTTGCCATGCACCGAAACGTGGTTGCCAATACGATGCAGATAAAGAATTGGTTTACGAACCTGAAGGATGGGCAGGAAATCGTACTGATGGCCATCCCGCTGTTCCACGTGTACGGCATGGTGGCCGGGATGAATTTTGCCCTGGCTGGCGGTGCAACCATGGTGATGATTCCCAACGCCAGGGATATTCAAGATGTTCTGGAAAATATCCACAAATATCATCCCACCGTTTTTCCGGGCGTACCCACCCTTTACAACGCAATCAATAATCACCCAGATGTCGCGGCGGGAAAATACCACCTACGCTCCATTAAGGCTTGTATTTCTGGCTCCGCGCCATTGATGCGTGAAACAAAAGAAAAGTTTGAAAACCTGACCGGCGGGATCGTGTTTGAAGGCTTTGGCTTGTCGGAAGCGCCAACCGCCACACACTGCAACCCGCTGCTGGGTATTAACAAAACCGGCTCGATCGGCATGCCGCTTCCAGATGTAGAAAGTAAGATCATCAGCCTGGATGACGGTGTTACCGAGTTGGAAATGGGAGAAATCGGTGAACTGGTCATCCGCGGGCCGCAAGTGATGAAGGGCTATCACAATATGCCCACCGAAACCGCCAATACGCTGCGCGACATGGGCGATGGTGGCGGAACCTGGCTGTTTACCGGTGACATTGCCCGAATGGATGAAGATGGCTATTTTTATATCGTGGATCGAAAAAAGGAACTGATTAAACCAGGCGGATATCAGGTCTGGCCGCGCGAGGTAGAGGAAGTTATTATTTCGTACCCCAAGGTACTGGAAGTCGGCGTAGCTGGCATCCCTGACCCGTATCGAGGCGAAACAGTCAAAGCCTGGATTGTTCTAAGAACTGGCGAAACAGCCACGGTGGATGAGATCAGGACTTTTTGCAAACAAAAGTTGGCAGCCTATAAAGTGCCCACACACATTGAATTCCGCTCCGAGTTGCCCAAAACCACTGTCGGAAAGATACTGCGCCGTGAATTGGTACGACAGCACAGGGAAACCCCCAAATAACAGGCATACCGGCTCACAAAAAATAACCCTTTGGCAATAAAAAATCCTCTCGAGATCGAGAGGATTTTTTATTGCTTCTAAGCAGTTTGCGGAGTTCCGCTCACCTTGGGGAATGGAGGCGGGAAGACTTTTTCAAACTCTTCGCGCGTGATCGTTTCCTTATCCAGCAGCAGATTGGCGACATCATCCAGCTCTTTGCGATATTTCTTGAGGATGGACTGCGCCTGCAGGTAGGCTTCATCAACCAGCTTGCGAACTTCAGAGTCAATCTGTTGGGCAATCGCTTCGGAATAATCACGTTGTTCTGAAATTTCGCGGCCCAGGAAGATCAGCTCTTCCTTTTGTCCATAAACCATATTTCCGAGTTTACTGCTCATACCCAGGCGTGTCACCATCAAACGCGCAATGCGTGTCACCTGTTCAATATCATTGGATGCGCCGGAAGTAATATCATCAAAAACTTCCGCTTCGGCAGCGCGCCCGCCCAGGGCATAAGTGAGATTGGCGAGGAACTTCTTGCGAGACATCAGCACACGATCTTCCTCGGGCCGGAACCAGGTTACACCACCTGCCTGTCCGCGTCCAACAATCGTCACCTTTTGAACCGGATCGGCTTCGGCGATGGCGTTGCCGACCACGGCGTGACCAGCTTCATGATATGCAATAATACGCTTTTCCTCGGCACTGATCAGGCGGGATTTGCGTTCCGGGCCCATCACAACCCGCTCAATGGCTTCTTCCATTTCGGATTGACCAATACTCTTTTTGTTGCGGCGGGCAGCCAGGATGGCAGCTTCATTTACCAGGTTCTCTAAATCAGCCCCAACAAAACCGGGGGTACCACGGGCAACCGAGCCAAGATCGAGGGCGGGTTCAAGTGGCTTGCCCTTGGCGTGAACTTTCAAAATTGCCTCACGACCGCGCATATCCGGACGATCGAGGGTGACACGGCGGTCAAAACGGCCGGGGCGCATCAGCGCTGGATCAAGGATATCGGGGCGGTTGGTGGCAGCCATCACGATCACATTCGTATCCGTGTCAAAGCCATCCATTTCAACAAGCATCTGGTTGAGGGTTTGCTCACGCTCATCGTGCGAACCACCCAGGCCGGCACCGCGTTGGCGGCCAACCGCATCAATTTCATCCACGAAAATAATGCAGGGTGAATGCCGCTTGGCTTGATCAAACAAATCGCGTACCCGGCTGGCGCCTACACCCACAAACATTTCAACAAATTCAGAACCTGAAATTGAAAAGAAGGGGACGCCGGCTTCACCAGATACGGCTTTGGCCAGCAGCGTTTTGCCTGTTCCGGGAGGTCCCACCAAAAGAACACCCTTAGGAATACGCGCACCCAACTGAATGAATTTTTCTGGCTCTTTAAGGAACTCAACCACTTCTTTGAGTTCTTCCTTTGACTCGTCGGCCCCGGCAACATCATCAAAAGTAACAGTGGGGTGTTCACCACTGAACATGCGCGCCCGGCTTTTTCCGAACGACATGGCCTGGTTGTTTGATCCCTGAGCCTGTCGAAAAATCCACCAGAACAAGCCAAACATCAGGATAAAAGGTAAGACATAACCTACAACACTAAGGATCGACAACCATGAGCTCGGCGGTTGAATTTCGACCTTGATCTTGTCTGGGGTCAACTGCGCAGGTGTCACACCTAATTGGATCAACTGCTGTACCAGGGAAACGCCATCTTCCTTGGTGGCTGTTTTTTCAATGTCACCTTGAGCGCCGCCTGGATAAATAATCCGTAAACTATTATCAGAAGCAACGATAATGCGCGTGACTTTGCCCGCTTGAATATCAGCAGCAACCTGGTTGATCGAGAGTGTGTTGTCTGTGCTTGGCTGCTGTTTGATTTGAAAAAACACCATCGCGACAATCGCGATGAACAGAAGCGCGTATATAATTAAAGACTGATTTCGAGAATTGTTCACAAAAGGCCTCCTCTTAAGGCGACGCTGATTATAAACCAACCAGTTGCTGTTATGTTTCCTCTGAAAAATAATTTATATGATTCTCTAATATAATCCGGTCAAAATTGGTCAAAATCAATGACTTTTTGGGTCACTCGATCAACAATGACACTGGACAATGATCCGAACCCGTTACTTCATCTTGAATGATCACATCTTTGACACGCGGCAGCAACTTTTCGGAAACAAGAAAATAATCTATCCTCCAGCCGATATTTCTTTGCCTTGCATTTAACCTGTATGCCCACCAGGTGTATTGGACACGCTCGGGATACAACCAGCGATAAACATCCACAAATCCATGTTCCAAATACCGATCCACCCAGGCTCGCTCTTCAGGCATAAAACCGGAGTTATTTATATTTTCATTCGGATTGCGCAAATCAATTGGTTTGTGGGCAGTATTGAAATCACCCGTCAGGATTACATTTTCGCCGCGTTGCAACAATTGGTCACACACATCCAGAAGACGAGCATAAAACTCCAGCTTGTAGCTCAGGCGTTCCTGACCTCGCTGCCCATTTGGGAAATAAATATTAAATAAGGAGAAGTTCGGGAATTGCGTGCAGATAACCCGACCCTCCACATCAAAACGTTCATCTCCGATGCCAGAAATTACTTGCACCGGAGCAGTTTTACAAAAAGTTGCCACACCACTGTACCCTGGCCGCACAGCCGGGTTCCATGTGATTTCATACCCAGGAAAATCTTTTTGTTCATCCGTCAACTGGTGCTGGGTGGCTTTAATTTCTTGCAGACAAAGCACATCCGGAGATTCTGACAGCACCCATGGTTTAAGGCCTTTCCCCAACATGGCCCTAATTCCGTTCACATTCCAGGTAGTAATTCTCATGATAAGGTTGTATCGCTTCTTGTGGTAAACTTATTTTGCAAGTTTATACTCGTATATAATGCCCCCGCTCACAAATTGCGATTTTCTACTTAAGCAAAAAACCGCAACATGGCCCGGTGGGTTTGTGACCGTGAAGGGTATAAAGGCCATCAATCATGCCTGTTGAAGCGAAGCATATTTTATGTATCGATGATGACCCGGATATGATTGAGTTATTTAAGATAATCTTACTTAGAAACAATTTCAAAGTCAGCGGCGCGCCTGGGGGAGCGGAAGGTTTACGAAAAATCCGCGAAATATTACCTGACCTGGTACTACTTGATCTAATGATGGCTGATATGGGCGGTTGGGAAGTATACCAGCAAATGAAGGCTGACGATAAAATCAAGAACATCCCGGTGATCATTGTCACAGCCAAGGCCCAAAACATTGACAAGGTTTTGGGCCTGCATATTGCCAGGGTCGATGATTACATCGCCAAACCTTTCAGCCCTTCGGAACTCGTTGAAAGCATCCATAAAGTCATCAATAAACGCACTCCAGATTAAACCAGCCTTTCACGGTTCCAACCCCAACCATATAATGGGAAGTACCCATAAGTTCAGTATGAAAAATAAATCAGTCCGCGTCCACAATCTCAGCAACCCATCCACCCAGCCTGTCCGCGCAAACTGGTGTCAATCTTTTTTTTCACGATTGCGCGGATTTACTTTTCGAAAAAGCCTTGAAAATGATGAAGGTCTGGTGCTTGTTGAAGCAAGGGACAGCCGCCTTGATACCTCCATCCACATGCTGTTTGTGTGGACCGATCTGGCAGTGGCCTGGGTAAATTCAGACATGGAAGTAGTGGATACTGTGCTGGCCAAAGCCTGGCGGCCTTTTTACGCCTCCTCCCGGCCCGCGCGCTACGTGTTTGAATTTCATCCCAGGCGACTGGGCGATTTCAAGCCGGGCGATAGGGTTTCTTTTAAAAATGATTAAACGCTTCATCCTTTTTTTACTGATCTTCAGCCTGCTGATACCCGCCAGCAGTGCATTCGCACAAACCGCCACCCCGCCCTCTGGGCCGGTTTATATCATTCAACCGGGCGACAGTTTATCGAGCATTGCCAGCCGTTTCGGCGTGATCCTGGCAGATTTAATGGCTGCCAATAACATCACGGATGCCAACAGTATCTCGGCTGGTTCCCAGTTGCTCATCCCTGGCTTGCAGGGCATCACAGGCATTTTGACCACGCAAGTCACCGGGTACGGCGACACACTGATAAGCCTGAGCCGCAGCAACCAGATTGATATTAATTTTTTACGAAAATTAAATCACATTACCAGCCCATCCGAAATTTACGCCGGCACCAGCCTGGTATTGCCCAAAAAAGAGAACTTCACTCCTTTTACAAGCCATATCGTTCTCTCAAAGGGAGAGAGCTTGCTGGAAGCGGCTGTCAGCGCGAATAGCGACCCCTGGGCGGTTTCGCAAGCAAATGGATTGAGCGGCACCTGGGCTGGAACACCCGGAGATGTCCTCTATAACCCATCTGGCAGCGTCGTAGATGCCGGGCCGAGCGGTCTGCCCTCGGCTTTTGGAAAAGTTACCGTCAAACCGCTTCCAATGCTGCAGGGTGGCACATCTGAAATCATCATTCACACCCAGCCCGGTGTCACGCTGGGTGGCACGCTGGTTGATAAACCTCTGCATTTTTTCAAAATGGACAATGGCGATTATGCCGCCCTGGAAGGGATCCATGCCATGCTCGAGCCCGGGGCCTACCCGCTTTCCCTTCAGGCAACCCTGCCGGATGGGACGACACAAAGTTTCGAGCAGATGATTATCATACAATCTGGCAACTATCCGCGCTCGGTGATGCTTGAAGTCGATCCAGAAACCATCGACCCGGCGGTTACCGGCCCGGAGGACAAACAGGTTGCCACGATCACCACGCCAGCCACACCCGCTAAATTATGGCAGGGCATGTTTAGCTTACCTGTCGATCCGGCCTTTTGCCAAAAAGCAGGCTTCGGCGAAAGACGCGCCTTCAATGGCAGTGATTACGTTTATTTCCATGCCGGACTGGATTTTGGTGTATGCTCCCCACTCCACCCATTTGACATTTACGCTGCTGCGGATGGCGTGGTGGTATTCACAGGCACACTGGTCGTGCGAGGGAACGCAACGATTATCGACCATGGCTGGGGTATCTATACCGGTTATTGGCACCAGAAACAAATTGAAGTTAATGTGGGCGACCATGTTAAAGCAGGGCAATTGATCGGACAAATTGGCGACACCGGGCGTGTGACCGGCCCCCACCTGCATTTTGAAGTTTGGGTGAATGGCGTGCAGGTAAACCCGACCGGCCCAACAGGTTGGTTAAAAAATACTTACCCATAAACTATGACTGAATTGCTCGCATACCTAAAACAAAGTGATGTCTTTTATCAATTCACGCATACACAGCTTGAATTGGTAGCCAACGTGTGCCAGGAAAAGATTTTTTCTGATGGCGAAATTATTTTTGAAGAAAACAGCAACAGCAAGCAGCTTTACATTATCGCCCGGGGGGAAGTGGAAATCCTGATCGATTCAGGCATTGTGAACCTTCACGAAAAGACTGAAAAAATCAGCATAGCCACCCTGCGCCGGGGCCAGTCATTTGGAGAAATTGCCCTGGTAGATGAAGGCTTACGCTCGGCCACAGCCCTGGCAAAAGCCAAATCGACTCACTTGATTGTAATACCAAGAGAAAAATTATTAATGCTATGCGAAACCTACCCGCAATTGGGCTATCGCATGATGTATAACCTGGCTGCGGATCTCGCCATGAAAATCCGAAATACTGACTTAAAAGTACGCGAAAAAGTATTATATGGCCAACAAAAAGTAAAAATGCCTTTATAATCACGGGCTAGTGTTTTATTTCACAAGAGTAAACAGACAGTAAGTATTGATAGAACAAAATTCTTACCGTCATGTCACCGTAACAATTTTAATTTATTACTATTTAATATTGCACAGGTACCCACACACATAAAGAGCCCTGCAAGATGACGCTAAAATTTGCCTTTTTGGTTTTGGAAGAACATCCATACGGCCGCGAGATGCTGCGTATCTTGCTGCAAAATAACCTGATACCCGCAGTCATTATCCAGGAAGTTTCGGCCATTGGTGATGAAGAACGTGAGAAATTCTTACAGCGCATGAAAGGCCAGCCTTCCCCGCCTCGCCTGACCGAGCTTATTGCAGGAAAGAAAATACCGGTTTATTGTGTGGCGAACCACAATGATGCAACTTGCAGCGAATTACTGGTTTCGCTCAAACCAGAAATTCTTGTGCTGGGCGGCACCCGAATTATCAAAAAAAACATCCTCGAAATTCCCACCCGCGCCACTGTCAACGCCCACCCGGGATTGCTGCCGGTATTGCGCGGTTCGGCTTCGGTCGGTTGGGCACTCTATAAAGATCTACCCCAGGGGGCAACTGCCCATTTTATTGACCCTGGCATCGATACCGGCGATATTATCGTCAAGCGCCAACTGCCTGTTTATCATCACGACACTTATGAAAGCCTGAACTACCGGATTGCATTGCTTTCCGGAGAATTAATGGCCGAAGCATTAAAAATGATCGCTAACGGCGAGGCTGCGCGCATTCCTCAGGATCCTAACATTGGGGAAACTTATAAAGTTATTCCCAACGATTTGCTGGATGAGGGCAAACAACGGCTCGCCGCCGGGCTTTATTCCCACTATGCAGATTGATTTTCTTTCCACCCCTGAAAGGTTCAAACTTAATGAGTTTTGATTCTTCGCCTGATTTTGCAAAATCCCTGGATAGACAGGATAAATTAGCATCCTATCGTGATCGTTTTTTTATCTCTGATCAAGACATGATCTACATGGATGGCAATTCTCTGGGAAGGCTGCCTCTGGCAACCTCGCAGCGAGTCAATGAAATCATCATGAAAGAATGGGGCGAAAACCTGATCCGTTCATGGGGACAGGGTTGGTTTGAAGCACCCATTCGAGTGGGTGAAAAAATCGCCGGGCTGGTTGGCGCTGACCATGGACAGGTGGCAGTCAGCGATTCGACAACCGTCAACCTCTACAAACTGGCGATGTCAGCTTTAATGTTAAGGCCTGAACGAAAAAAGATTATTACCGATACTTTAAACTTTCCTTCTGATCTCTACATGCTTCAGGGTTGCAGCCATGTATTGGGTGGGAAACACACCATCCAAATGCTGGAACCGGCGGATGGGTTGCGCGTGGATACACAAACTGTTTTGGATGCGATCGATTCAAACACAGCCCTGGTAGCCCTATCGCATGTGGTTTTCAAGAGCGGTTATATGTATGATGCCAAAACCATCACCCAATACGCCCATCAAAAAGGGGCGCTGGTGTTGTGGGATCTGAGTCACTCGGTTGGTTCGGTTCCAGTGGAACTGGATGACTGGAACGCAGATTTTGCGACAGGCTGCACCTATAAATATTTGAACGGCGGCCCAGGTGCGCCAGCTTTCTTATATGTGCGCAATGGACTACAAAAAGAAGCGCTTAGCCCCATTTGGGGTTGGTTTGGAGAACGAGCGCCTTTCAGTTTTGAACTGGGGTACACTCCCGCGCAAGGGATTCAACGCTTTTTGTGCGGCACTCCCCCAGTCCTGTCAGTTCTGGCGATGGAGCCAGGTGTCGATCTGATGTTGGAAGCCGGCATTCAACCTCTTCGGGCAAAATCCATCCAACTTTCCAATTACCTGATGGCGCTTTTCGATGCAAATCTCGCGCCGCTGGGTTTCAGCCTGGGCACACCGCGCGAGGTTGAACAACGCGGCTCACATGTCAGCCTCCGCCACCCAGATGCATATCAGATCAACCGGGCTTTGATTGAAGAAATGAATGTCATCCCGGATTTCCGCGAACCCGATAACATCCGGCTGGGATTAGCACCCATGTACACCTCTTTTCATGATGTTTGGGAGGTTGTGAACCGCATCGAACGCGTAATTACAGAAAAACGGTACTTACGTTTTCCTGCAACCCGATTGAGCGTTACCTAGGAACTTTCGCGAAGCTCGATTGGCTTCGTGGAGAACATCCTGTTAACCAATATTTTTTCAAGGAGAAAGAGATGAAACGAATAGTTGTATTTGTAATGTTGGTCGCCGCGTTGCTGCTGGCGTCCTGCGGACCGGCTGCCGCGACAACGCCGGATGCCTGCAAGGCCGATCTCGGCTGCGCTGTCATCGCCAAGGGTCAAACCATCAAGGTTGGCTATGCCGGCCCGATGTCTGGAGATTACTCCCAGTTTGGAATCGACATGTCCAACGCCATGAAACTTGCCGTTGCCAAATTTGGCGATGTCAATGGTTGGAAAGTTGAACTGGCTGTTCAGGATGACAACGCTTCCGCCGAAGGCGGCGCAGCCGTAGCCAACAAGCTGGTCTCTGACCAGACCTTTGTGGCCATGGCCGGACATGCCTTCTCTGGCGCAACTGCCGCCGCGATGCCTATTTATGAAAAAGCTGGCGTTCCGATGCTGTCACCTTCCGCCACCAACCCGGATCTGACCACCAAGGGCTCCAAGGTCTTCAACCGCAACGCCTTCACCGATACCGACCAGGCCAAGGGCGCTGCCAATTATCTCTTCACCACACTGAAGGTCAAGAACCTGGCTGTCATGCACGATGGCACCGATTATGGTCAGGGTCTGGCGAACGGCGTCAAGGCTGACTTCACCGCACTGGGCGGGACAGTCGTGGCTGCTGAAGCCATCACCCCCGGTGAATCCGATTACAGCGCGCCGCTGGCTGCCGTGGCTTCCAAGAACCCGGATGCCATTTATTACGGCGGTTACAACGCCGAAGCCTCCGTGCTTGTCAACCAGATGAAGCAGGCTGGCCTTACCAAAGCCATCTTCTTTGGCGGCGATGGCATTTATGGCAAGGATTTCCTGACCAAGACCGGCGCCAATGGTGAAGGCGTGTATTCCGCCACCCTGGTTCCCCCGGCGACCGATACCATCATTGCTTTCAACAAGCTTTACAAGGATACCTATGGTACCGACGCGGGTGTGCTTTCTGCTTACACCTGGAACTCTTATGACGCGGTTGGAGCTCTGATCACCGCCATCAAGAATGTCGCGGTTGTAAGCGGCGACAATATCTATATCCCACGTGGAGCGCTGGTTGCCGCGGTTCGCAGTTTGAAACAATACCAGGGCATCGCTGGTGTGATCACCTGCCAGGCAAATGGCGAATGCAATGCTTCCGGCCCGGTTTTCTATGTCGTCAAGAACGGCCAATGGGTTGCTGCAACCAAGTAAGGCTCAATCCTGATCCAGTTAAGACCTGCCTTCTTCTTTTATAAGATTTGGGCAGAGGTATGTTTGGGGATTGTCGTGCCCAAAAAGGTCCGGCAATCCCCAATAAATTCAGAATACAGGCGTTATTTTTATGGAAAATAAGAGTTCCCCCCGTTTTCCGCTGCTCTTGCGCGTGAGCCGCTATATCCGACCAATCGTTGGAGTCATTATTGCCATCTTTTTAGCATGGCAACTTTATTCCGTTATCGTAGTTCAGCATAATTTTAGCGCCGATACCTGGGTGCGATTTGGGCTTTCTGGTTTGATCCTGGGAGGCATGTACGCGCTGATCGCAATCGGTTATACCCTGGTATACGGCATCATGTTTATGATTAATTTTGCACATGGTGAAGTAATGATGCTGGGGGCCTTCGGCGGTTATTTCATGTTGGAACTTTTGCGCTTTATCCCAATGCCAACCTCCGCCAACCCAAACCTGAACTTTCTAAATGCTTATCCAATCGTTTCAATCATCCTGGCGTTTACTGCCGGCATTTCTGTATCTGCCCTGGCGGGTTACCTGCTGGAAAAAATTGCGTATCGCCCCCTGCGAAAGGCGCCTCGTCTGATCCTGCTGATCACAGCCATTGGCGCATCGATATTCCTGCAAAACCTGGCCATGCTGCTTTTCGGGCCAACTCGTAAAAATGTCATCAACCCCGACATTTTGGATCGCGGTGCAGGTTGGACCTGGATGGTCAGCGGAAATCCCGTCCTCATTCCTTACACAGGTGTCTTTTCCCTGGTTCTCTCCGCACTGCTAATGATCGGCCTCTATTTAGTCGTGCAGCGCTCCAAGCTGGGGCGCGCCATGCGGGCTGTGGCCCAGGATAAAAATACTGCATCCCTGATGGGTGTGGATGTTGACGATGTCATCAGCAAGACATTCATCATCAGCGGTGTGCTGGCTGGAGCCGCAGGCGTGATGTGGGATATCCACATGGGGCTGGTGAATCACTATATTGGTTTTCTGCCTGGTATTAAAGCGTTTACTGCCGCAGTCATGGGAGGTATTGGGAACATCCCCGGTGCGATGTTGGGCGGCATGTTCCTTGGAATCATAGAATCGATTGGCCCGGCAGCTCTCGGCATCGACTTCCAACTCAAAGATGTGATCGCATTTTCGATCCTGGTACTGGTATTGATCGTCCGACCATCTGGTATTTTGGGCGAAAAACTGTCTGAGGAAAAACTATGAGAACTTCGCCTGTACGAAATGGAATCCAAACTGGGACCATATTTGGGATCATCATGGTGATGATGTTCCTGATTGGCTTTACGGTCATCGGAGCAGAATTAATTGGCAAAATTCTGGGCAATCCAAGTATTTCAGGAATGCCAGATTTGATTTATTTCGTTATTTTCATGATTTTGGTTGGAGTCTGGTGCGGCGTCAGTGCAGCCAAACGGCCGCTGTATGGGCCCGACAGCGTCAAAGATGCAGTGCTTGCGGGTCTTTCCGCCGGTGCCATCTGCGGCCTCTGCGCGGCTGTGACAGGCTTCATCTTTGGCAGTGTGGCTGCAAACCATATCGATGTGCGCGCTTACCTGGTATCGGTATCGCCAGAATCAATTTCCATGTTCACTTTTAACCAGAACCCAACTTTGGGTGCCCTGGCGCTGTTCGGAGTGATGACCCTTTCAAGTTTTCTATCTGCGCTTGTGGCGGTGGAAGTACGTACAAGCCAAAAAATAAGAACCATGATTGAGAATACTTCTGGTTCGATCAGCGAAACAGTTCACTCTCAGCGAATTTCTGATTTGCTCAATAACAAATATGCCCGTTATGGTTTTTACCTGATCGTGGCAATCGCATTAATTATTCTGCCGCGCACCTGGGGTGGGTATTGGAACTACGTCTTCGGCACAGTTGGCATCTATATCATCCTCGGCCTGGGATTAAACATTATCACCGGGTGGGCCGGGCAATTAGTGATTGGATATGTAGCCTTCTTTGCGATTGGCGCATACACATTTGCGCTGCTGACTGCCCCGGTTCCGCACAACTTGTTGTGGAACTTCTGGATTGCGCTCGCACTGGGTATTGTTGTGGCCGGGATTTCAGGGCTCTTGATCGGCCTGCCGATCCTGAATCTGCGTGGTGACTACCTGGCAATTGTTACGCTAGGTTTTTCAGAGATCATCCGCATCCTGTTGAAGAGCGATTTACTCACCACGTTTACCGGCGGGCCGCGTGGGGTTCACGATGTTGGCGGCCCAACGCTCTTCGGAAGTTCTTTCAACACAGATGTGGATTTCATGTACATCATCATCATTGCGGTGCTGGTGGTCAGTTTCCTGGCTTATCGCCTGCAAAACTCGCATACCGGCAAAGCCTGGGTAGCGATCAACCTGGATGAAACAGTCGCGCGGGCCACCGGAATCAACGCCTTCGTTTCCAAACTGCTGGCGCTGGCGCTGAGCGCTGCGATTGCCGGCCTGGCAGGCGCCCTGTTTGCCTCACGCAACCAGTTCACCGGCCCGGATGATCATCAATTAATGGTGGCAATCAATGTCATCTGCCTTGTAATCGTTGGCGGAATTGGAAACATTCCGGGTATTTTCCTGGGTGCTTTCGCGCTGAAAGGGCTGCCGGAAATATTGCGCGAAATTGAAAATTATCGCATGTTGGTTTTCGGTATTCTATTGATCGTGATGATGAGATTAAGACCGGAGGGATTCCTGCCCGCCAAACGGCCGGTTTTGGAAAAATTTACGGCAGATCAACGCTCATCCACCGATCCAGCCTCGCACCCCGGCAACCTTGAAACAAACACACCACCCGGTAAGGGGAAATAGCCATGGAAAGTACCCATAAGCTCGGTATGCAAGTCTGTATAGAAACCCAAAAAGTATCGAAAATTTTTGGCGGTTTGACTGCCGTAAATGCTGTTAACCTGAGCGTACCGGAAGGCGCGATTGCAAGTATCATTGGGCCAAACGGCGCAGGAAAAACCACCCTTTTCAACTGTATTTCCGGTTACTACAAACCAGAACACGGGCAAATCATATTTTACGGCCAACAAATCCAGGGAGAACAAACTTACTCAGTCGCTTCTTTCGGGATTGCCCGAACGTACCAAAATATCCGTTTATTCGCAGATATGACTGCCATAGAAAACATTATTGTCGGTCAATATCCGCGCTTTACAGCCAACTGGATGGATGCAATTATTTCGACCCGCCGCGAGCAAAATGAAGAGAAAATTGCCATTGAAGAGGGCCGGCGCTTATTAAAGTTTGTCGGATTGGAAGGTCTCGGAGACCACCTGGCGCGCAACCTGCCTTACGGCGCGCAGCGCCGTCTGGAAATAGCCCGGGCGCTGGCGAATAAGCCCAGATTGCTTCTATTGGACGAACCAACCGCTGGAATGAACCCGCAGGAAACCGATAAAATGACACATTTTATTCGCAGTCTACGGGATGAATTGGGGATCACCATTCTATTGATCGAACACGACATGCGCGTTGTCATGGATATTTCCGATCAAATCACTGTTCTAGATTATGGTACCAAGATCGCAGAAGGGAAACCCAGGGAAATTCAATCCAACCAGAAAGTGATCGAAGCCTATCTGGGCCCAGGCGGCAGTTCCTTGACAAAAAAATATCAATTACGGAAGAAACAGCGACATGCTATTATCAATTGAAAACCTACAAGTTTATTACGGCGCCATTCACGCCCTGCAGGGTATTCATTTTTCAGTCGAAAAGGGCGAGATTGTGGCCTTGATTGGCGCCAACGGAGCCGGAAAATCAACCACCCTCAACACCATCTCTGGAATTCTGCGCCCCAGGGAAGGGAAAATCTCTTTCGATGGGCAGGAAATCCAGCAAACACCCCCCCAGGATATCGTCCGTAAAGGCATTATCCAGGTACCCGAGGGCAGGAAAATTTTCGGGCGCATGGCTGTCTGGGAAAACCTGGAAATGGGCGCCTACACGCAGAAGGATCGGGCCGTGATCAAACGTGATGTTGAATCCGTTTTCGATCGTTTTCCGCGCCTGCGCGAGCGCCGCAACCAGCTCAGCGGCACCCTCTCAGGCGGCGAACAGCAAATGCTCGCGATCGCGCGTGGCTTAATGGCACACCCAACCCTGCTCTTACTGGATGAACCATCCATGGGTCTCTCACCGTTACTCGTGGAACAAATTTTCGACATCATTCAGGATATCAACGAACAGGGCACCAGTATCCTGCTGGTTGAACAAAATGCCCAAATGGCCCTGGCGATCGCAGATCGAGCCTACGTACTGGAAACCGGTAAGATTGTGATGCAGGGCACTGGTGATGATTTACTTGAAGACAAGAGCGTCATTGAAGCCTATCTGGGAGGGCATTAGCTCCACAACCTGTTTTCTTAATTTTCGTCAAAACTTTCGAGGAACTAATGGCATTGGTTTGTGTTACTGATAGATAGATAATAAGGTTCGTACTCCTTACTATCTATCAGTTTTCATAATATAAGCACAAATCCTTATAAGAAAAAGTGAAGTCGTCCAAAAAAAAGGACTATTCCCTCTTGACCTTTTCGCCGATTGATTGTAAGATTTTCGTTCAATTCGGCCAGTGTAAACCGGGACCTTGGTCATTCCGGCAATAACACAGGTTGAATATCAAATCCTGTTTCCCCAATTCCTGAAGGAGGAAGAAGATGTCGAAACGTTTGTTTGCAGTAGCTTCAATTTTGATCGTAGCCAGCATGTTGCTGGCCTCCTGCGCGGGTGCTGCTGCTCCTGCGAAAACACTGAAAATCGTCGGTAGCGAGCCGATGACCGGTTCTTCCCTGACCCAGACCCAGACCATCGTCAACGCTCAGAACCTGCGCCTTGCTCAAGCAAATAACGTAGCCTGCGGTGGCAAGTACAAGCTCGCCTTTGAACCCT
>CAIWAX010000333.1 GCA_903910795.1 uncultured Anaerolineae bacterium | reverse complement strand
GGTTGACGCAGACGCAATTGAAATTAAATGGCGTGACGCAACTACGGATGGCGACCATATCACAAAAGAACATACTCGTATTCAAGCAATTAAGGCACATGGCTTCACACCTATCCGAGTGATGTTTTACTACCCCAATCGTGATCAGGCGATAAGAATACAGGCAGCTTTAAAGGCAATTTATCACGGCCTGAGCGGGGAATATTATGCCGGGGATGAAGCCTGGGGTTATGTTCTTGCTCGAACTGGTGTTGACTTGAAGAAAATTCTTATTGGTGTAGGGGAAGAAAATAGAAAGGCGCACAAATGACAGTTTTACATGGCAATTGTCAGGAAATACTGGGAACACTTCCCCTGGAGAGTGTCGATTTAGTTTATCTTGATCCACCGTTTTTCACGCAAAAAACCCATTCGTTATCAACAAGAGACAATTCAATCGAATTTTCATTTGAAGATAAATGGTCATCTTTGAATGAATATTTAGGTTTTATGGAAGGTGTTCTGTCACAATGTCAAAGGGTGTTAAAAAGTACGGGCAGTATTTTTTTGCATTGTGATAAATCGGCATCCCATCATTTGAGAGTTTTGTTAGAGAAGGTTTTCGGTGAAGAGAATTTTCAGAGCGAGATTATCTGGTCTTACAAAAGATGGTCTAATTCCAAAAAGGGATTGCTGAATTCTCAAAAATTATTGGGCAGACAATATATCGGTATTGATGTTTCCAAAGATGCAGTTGAATTAAGTAATAAAAGGCTCGTGGAACTGACAAAGAGCGAATCACAGTTACTGGCAATTGGTGAAGAAGGCTACCTCGATAAGTCGGATTATGAAAGGGCCATCCTGAAAGAAATTGAGGCAATTCCAGTAGAGCGAAACGGCGGTATTGATGGATTCCTGAAGAGTTATATTGATGGGTATCCCGTTTCAGTGAGAATCCAAAAACAAGCTGAAAGCCTCGAAATTGCAAAGCGCAAACTGATGAATGCCAGCAAAACGAAAAACTGCAAATTGATGATTCTCATTAAAACGCAAACAGAACCCGACAATACTCTTTTTAATTGGAGCGATGAAAATGTTCTGGTTATTGACTCATACGACTTGCAAATAAAAAGCTGGACTGACGGACAGGACCAGACAGGAAAAGCTTTCCCGTTTCCAAAGAGCATTATCCGCCGATAATTCCGATAAAATCGATTGGGACGATTTCGCAGATTTTACAGAATAAGATTTTAAAAATCCACGAAATCGGCGGATGTTTTTTTTAGATCCGCCTCACCCCACCCGCAGGCTGACCCTGAGCAGGTCACGGTCGCGCGAGGAGGGGCCGGCCAGGATCACGAACTCGCCGGGCTCAACCACGCTGGCCCCCGCGGCGTTGACGATCTGGAAGGCCTGCCACGGCAGCGTTAGCCGCGCGGTCTGGCGTTCGCCGGGCGCCAGGGACAGGCGCGCAAAGCCCTTGAGGGCCTTGTCCACCCAGGTGGCCGAAGTCACCACGTCGCTGACGTAGACCTGCACGATCTCCATACCGGCGCGCGCGCCAACATTCTCCACATCCACGCACATTTCCAGTGCCTGTCCGCTGGCCAGGGTCGGGCTGCTGATCCGCAGATTTGAGTACGCGTATTGCGTGTAGCTTAGGCCGTGCCCAAAGGGGAAGAGCGGCTCCTGGGTCAGGTCGGCGTAACGGCTGCCGTGCTGGCCGCGCACCTGGCTGTAAAAGACCGGCTGCTGGCCGACGTGCACCGGGATCGAGATAGTCAGTTTGCCAGACGGGTTCAACTGGCCGAAGACCGCCTCGGCCAGGGCCTGCCCGCCCTGCATGCCGGGGTTGAAACATTCGATGATGGCCGCGGCGCGTTTGGCGGAGGGTGGCAGCACGAGCGGCTTGCCGTTGACCAGCACCACGAGCATGGGTTTTCCGGTCTTTTCGAGCGCATCCAGCAGCGCGACCTGCCCGCCCTGCAGTTCGAGGGTGGCGGTGCTGAGCGTTTCGCCGGTCAAGTCCAGGCTATCGCCCACCACGACCACCACCACTTCCGCCGCCTGGGCCGCGGCGAGCGCGGCCGGGAGGCCGGAGAGATCGTCATTCAGGATGGCGCAGCCCGGTTCGTAACGGATCTCGCAGCCGGCCGGCGCCAGGGCGCGCAGACCGTCCAGCACGCTGATGGTCTTTTCGCGCGGGTGTTTGCCAGCCGCTTTGGGGTGCTGGGAGGAACCCAGCGACCAGTCGCCAAGCTGCTGCAGGTCGTCATCCGCGTTCGGGCCGATCACGGCCAGGGATTTGAGCTTTGTCCTATCGAGCGGCAGCAGGCCGTTGTTCTGCAGCAGCACCAGGCTCTGGCGCGCGGCGTCCAGGTTGGCGGCGCGGTGCTCGGGCCGCGCGATTTCCACGGCGGCGTGAGCCAGGTCGGCACGGCGCGGGTTCTCGAACAAGCCCATGCGGAACTTGAGCGCCAGCAGGCGGGCGCAGGGCGCGTCAATTTCCGACTCGGACAGGCGCCCGTCGCGCAGCGCTTCCAGGGCGCCTTCGTAAAACTGCGGTGTAACCATGATGATGTCGTTCCCGGCGCGCAGTGCCACGACGGCGGCTTCGCTGTAGGTGGCGCAGACGCGCTGTTCGTGTACCATCCGGCCAGTGTTGTCCCAGTCAGTCACCAGCACGCCTCGGAAGCCCCATTCGTCTTTCAGCACCTCGGTCAGCAGCCAGTGGTTGGCGGTCGATGGCTGGCCCTCGATCGACTGGTAGCCGGTCATAAAGGTCATGGCCCCGGCGCGGGCGGCGCGCTCAAAGGGCGGCAGGAAGTAGCTGCGCAGTTTGCGGCGCGAGAGGTCGGCTTCGGATGCGTCACGGCCGCCCTGTGTTTCGGAGTAACCGGCGTAGTGTTTGGCGGTGGCCAGCACGGCCGTCGGGTCATCCAATCCCTGGCCCTGGTAGCCGCGGATCATGGCGGCGCCCAGTTCGCCGATCAGGTAGGGGTCTTCGCCAAAGGTTTCGTCGATGCGGCCCCAGCGCAGGTCGCGCGCCAGGCACAGCACGGGGGAAAAGGTCCAGTGGATGCCGGTCGGCGCCACTTCTTCGGCGGTCACGCGCCCGACCTGTTCGAGCAGGGCCGGGTTCCAACTGGCGGCCAGGGCCAGTTGCGAGGGGAAGATGGTCGCGCCTTTCCAGAAGGAGTGGCCGTGGATGGCGTCTTCGCCGATGATGAGCGGGATGGCGAGGCGGTTTTGCGCGGCCAGGTCCATGACGCGGTTGACCTTTTCGCCGAGCACGTGCAGGATCGAGCCGGGCTGGGTGGTGTTGACGAATGAGAGGTCATCGACGCGTCCGTCCGCCAGCATGATCTGGCCGACTTTCTCTGCGAGGGTCATGCGTCCGAGCAGGTCGGCGACGCGTGCTTCGATGCTCAGGCTAGGGTCGCGGTAGGCGGGGGTGGGGGTGTTTGGCATGGGGGCTCCTGAAATAATAGTTACGTCATCAATCGTTGGCAATGCTTCTCGAGAAGCCGGGCACGCTGGGCTCGTGGCGCGGCTCGCGCACCCCGAAGCGCAGCAGCGCCCAACTGGCCACGCCGATGGCGGCCGAGAGGATGAACATGGGCTGGTAACCCACTACACCGGCCAGCCAGCCGCCGATCAACGGCGCGATGGCCCCGGCGATGCCGGGCAGGGTGTTGGCCAGGCCGATGTAGGTGGCGCGATTCTCCGCGTCGGTGAATTCATACACAATCGAGATGCCCGAGATAAACGTCCCGGCATTGACCGCGCCGCGCAGAAAGAAGATCGGGAAGAACCACCACGGGCTGGGGGCCAGGATCGCCATGACCAGCGAAAGGGCGCTCAGGGCCATGCAGATTTCCAGGCTCAACTTATGGCCTTTATGGTCGGAGAGAAAGCCGAAAAATAGATTCGCCAGGGCCAGACCGATCTGCAGTACCACCGTAAACCCGCCCGCTTCTGAATCGGGCATGTGCCAGTTGGTGACGGTGTAAACCACCAGGAAGCCGACCGCCATGCCGCTGACTGAGAAGACGATCTGCGAGAGCAGGTACATGCGAAAGTTGGCATCCTGGCGCAGGATGGCGGGCAATGAGCGGAAGTAATCGAACTGCGAGACGGCCGGTTTGCTGCTGGGGACGGCCGGTTCGCGCGTCAGTGAGAGAAAGACCCACGAGAGGAAGATCAGGCTGGAGGCGATCACGAAGGAAATGACATACGCCATCGGGAAGCCATAGCGCGCCAGGATGAAGGGCAGCGCCAGCGCGCCCAGGATGCCGGTGCCGTTGCCGACAAAATTGGTGATACCAAAGAAGCGCCCGCGCCGGTCAACCGGGATGACTTTGGCGATCAAATCCTGCCAGCCGACCACGATCAGCCCGGCGCCGATGCAGTGCCAGGCGTACAGCAGCAGGAAACAGGCCAGGGCCCACAGCGGCTGGCTGGTTGCCAGGAAATAGGTGGCCGGGGCCATCAGGATCAGGGGTAAGCGTTCGGTGAACAGGCCGATGTTGACCGGGAAGAATTTTTTAAGCGGCGCGCGCTCGACGGCGTTGGCTACAAAGAGCTGCGGGATTAGCACGCCGCCGGTCGCCAGGAAGGGGATCAGCCCGATCAGGATCGGGTTGGAGGTGAAATGGCTGACGAACAGGGGCAGGATGATGGTGCTGGACATAAAGCTCATCCCAAACCAGAAGCTGGCCCCGTCCAGCGAGTTGACCAGGAAGTTCCAGCGGTAATCTTTTTCGATGGCCTGTTGGGCGGCGGTATTGGCTGCGTTTTCCGTCATGGGTGGGTTTTATCCTGAAAGTGCGCTGGTTCTGATGTTTTTTGTGGTCTGATCATCCTCAAAATTCAAGTTACTTCCCGGCCCGATTGAAGCTGGCGGGCACATCGGCCACCACGGCGCACAGGCGGCTGACCAGCTCATCCACCAGCCCGGCAATATCGGCGGTTTCGTGATCATACCAGGCATTCACAGCCGAATCCTGCAGCGCGCGCGTCAGAAAGGCCAGCAGCATGGGCGTCTTGTCGCCGGGCACGCTGCCCATCCGGCGCGCCATCAAGGCCGCGATGCGCTCCTCCAGCCGGTTGCGGTGTTCCATCATGGCGCGCCGCAGCGGACTGTTGCCGCGCAGCAGGCGCACGGCGTCGCGCAAGAGCTGGCGCTCGGAAATCGCGGCCTGCACGGCCGGCACCAGCGCGTTGCGGATCGCCAGCAGCGGCGGCTCTTCCGCTGGGCGCGCCGCCAGCTCGGCCAGCAGCAGCTCGCCCAGCCGCTCGGAATGTGCAACCATCACATCTTCCTTCGATTCATAGTAGCGGAAAAACGTGCGGCGCGAAACACCCGCGGCGTGGGCGATCTCTTCGACCGTCACATTTTCAAAGCCGCGCGCCAGGAACAACTCCACGGCGGCATCCTGCAGCGCGCTGCGTACCACCTGCTGTTTGCGCAGCTTGAGGCTTTCGGAGGCGCTCGGGATGGCCTGTTCAAAAGGGATGCTTTCTGGCGGCGTTGAGTTCAATTCCTGGTGATAATCCATACCAAAATTATAGCACAGAGTGTTGACAATGTCACTGAGTGCCATTATCATATAGCCTATCTTGATCGAACCTGTCCCGCGCGGGGCGGGGTTTCAGCAAATGTTACAAGGAGATGCTATGGATGTCAATACGAATACTGGTTCAACGGCCCCATCGGATGCCGGGGTAGCGGCGCGTGTGGAGGCCATTTTGGGCGGCATGAGCCTGTATGAAAAGGTCGGGCAGCTTACCCAGTTGGGCTTGCTGCCAAACATGCTGGGCGCGAATCCCGAGGATGTCATCCGGCTGGGCGGGGCGGGTTCGGTGCTGTGGTTGACCGACCGTAAACAGTATAACGTGCTCCAGAAGATCGCCGTTGAAGAGAGCCCCTCGAAAATCCCGCTGCTGTTTGCGCTGGATGTCATCCACGGCTACCGGACTGTCTTCCCCACACCGCTGGCGCTGGCCTCCTCCTGGGATCCGTCTGTGGCCGAACGCGCCCAGACCGTGGCCGCCCGCGAAGCCCGCGCTGCCGGCCTGCACTGGACTTTTGGCCCGATGCTGGATATCGCCCGCGACGCGCGCTGGGGACGGATTGTGGAAGGCGCCGGGGAAGACCCCTTCCTGGGCGCGGCCATGGCGGCGGCCCAGGTGCGCGGCTTCCAGGGTGACTATATCGGCTCGCCCGAGCATGTGCTGGCCTGCGCCAAGCATTTCGCCGGTTATGGCGCGGCGGACGGCGGGCGCGACTATGACCCGGTCTATCTCTCCGAAACCCAGCTCCGCAATACCTACTTCCCGCCCTTCCAGGCGGCGGTCAAGGCCAACGTGGCGACTTTCATGAGCGCCTATATGGACCTGAACGATGTGCCCGCCACCGGCAACCGCTGGCTGCTGCACGATGTGCTGCGCGGGGAATGGGGCTTTGGCGGCTTTGTGGTCAGCGACGCCTTCGCGGTCGGGAACCTGGTGATCCAGGGCTTCGCGCGCGATGGGCGCGATGCGGCCCAGCGCGCGCTGCACGCCGGTCTGAACATGGACATGGCCAGCGGCACGTATCCGCAGCACCTGGCCGGGTTGGTGGAGGATGGTTCTCTGCCCATGACCGAGATTGACGCGGCCGTGCGCCCGATCCTGGAGATGAAGGTGCGACTGGGGCTCTTTGAGAACCCGTACACCGATGAAAGCCTGCTGGCGCAGGTCATCGCCCGGCCCGAACACCGCAGCGAATCGCGCCTTGTGGCGCAGCGTTCGATGGTGCTTTTGAAGAATGAAGGCGGGCTGCTGCCGCTCTCCAAAAACGTCAGCAACCTGGCCGTGATCGGCCCGCTGGCCGACTCGATGGAAGCCACCGAGGGTTCATGGATGATCTTTGACCATGTGCCGGGCGCTGTCACCGTTTTGCAGGGCCTGCGCGCCAAGCTGCCGGGCGCCAACATCCAATATGCCCCCGGCCCCCAGATCGCGCGCGACATCCGCTCCTGGTTTGACAACTTCACACCTGAAGAAAATCGCAAGCCTGCCCAGGCCGCCGAACAGGCCGAGGCCGCTTACCAGACCGCCATCGAAACCGCGCGCGGCGCTGATCTGGTGGTCATGGTGCTGGGCGAGAATGCCGACATGGCCGGTGAGGCTGCCTCGCGCGCCTCGCTCGATCTGCCCGGACGCCAGGAAGAACTGCTCAAGGCGGTGGTGGCCCTGGGCAAGCCGGTCGTGCTGGTGCTGCTGAACGGCCGCCCGCTGAGCATCAACTGGGCGGCGGAAAACGTGCCTGCCATCCTGGAAGCCTGGGAACCGGGCACCGAAGGCGGCAACGCCGTGGCCGATATCCTGTTTGGGGACGCCAACCCGGGCGGCAAGCTGCCGGTCAGCTTCCCGCGCAAGGGTTCTCACGCGCCGCTGTATTACGCGCGCAACCTGACGCATTCGCCCGAGGGCAGCCCGATGTACAATCCGCGTTATTGGGATGGTCTGCCGGTGCCGCTCTATCCCTTCGGCTTTGGCCTGAGCTACACGAGCTTCTCCATCACCAACTTGCAGCTTTCCGCGGCGCAGGTCAAAGTCGGCGGCTCGTTGAGTGTGACGGTGGATGTGACCAACACCGGCGCTGTGGCCGGGGACGAGGTGGTGCAGCTTTACATCCACCAGCAGGCTGGCAGCGATTCGCGCCCCATGCGCGAGTTGCGCGGCTTTGAGCGCGTCACGCTGCAGCCCGGTGAAACCAGGTCTGTGACCCTGACGCTCGGCCCGGATGAGCTCGGCCATTGGAGCAGCAGCGCTGGCAAGTGGCTGCAGGATGCCGAGGCTTTTGACGTGTGGGTCGGCGCCGATTCGCTGGCCGAGCTGCACGGCGGCTTTGCGGTAGTGGGATAAATTAACAATGGACGGGCGCGAGCCCTGACAATCAGACTTCCGAAGTCTTGGAGACTTCGGAAGTCTTGCTACGCGCGGAGTAATTTCAATGGAGGGGGCGCGAGGCCCGATCATCAGACTTCCGAAGTCTTGGAGACTTCGGAAGTCTTGCTGCGCGCGGAGTAATTTCAATGGAGGGGGCGCGGGGCCTGATCATCAGACTTCCGAAGTCTTGGAGACTTCGGAAGTCTTGCTGCGCGGAGTAATTTCAATGGAGGGG
>CAIWAX010000332.1 GCA_903910795.1 uncultured Anaerolineae bacterium | reverse complement strand
GGCTTCATCCAGGGCGAACATGGTTTCGATGATCAACAGATCCACACCGCCCTCAGCCAGGGCTTTGGCCTGCTCAGCGAAAGTGGCGAAGGCTTCCTCCAGGGTCAGCGGGCCGAGCGGTTTCATTAATGCGCCGGTTGGGCCCATCGACCCGGCCACCAGCACGCCCTGGCGGGCGGATGCGGCTTTGCGAGCCAGTTCGGCCGCGCGCTGATTGACTTCCACGCAGCGCTCGACATACTTCGATTCTTTCATTCGCAGGCGCGTGCCGCCAAAGGTGCAGGTCAGGATGATATCTGAACCAGCCTGCACAAAGCGGTTGGCGAGCTGCGACAAAAGATCGGGGTTGTCGATGACCAGGTCTTCGGGCGCGATGCCGGGCTTGAGCCCCATTTTTTGCAAGTTGGTGCCTGTGGCGCCATCGGCCACCAGCACATCACCGGCTTTGAGATGTTCGAGAAATTTATTCATAGTTGCTCCTGTTGGTGTGTTTCGCATGTTTCATGGTTTGAAGCTTTGGGTCTTACATTTCATAAGCGGAAGTTTTTGAGCGTTTCGAGATAGTAATCTGGCAGGCCAATGTCAAAGCGTGTGCCTTCGATCACGAGGCCGAGAAAGCCATCCTGCTGACGCAGACGGTCGAGGGCCGAAGTTAGTTGAAACTCGCCGCGCTCCCGGACGTTATTATCGATGAATTCTTTCAGGATGTCGAAAACTTGTGGTTTGAGAATATACTGGCCGAAAACAGTCAGGTATTCGTTTTCGGGCAGGCCTGGCACGCGCAGGTTGGTGCGGGCGTAATCCAGGTTCGGTTTTTCGGCAAACTCGCTGATGTTAAGCAGTTTTTCTTCCTCCAGCCATACGCCAGTCAGGGTGCCGAAGTTGCTGATCTCGGTCTCCGGGGTGCGGCGCATGCCCACAATGCTTTGCCCGTGACGCTGGTAGGCATCCAGGAGCTGACGGGCGCAGGAAATATCAGTCTCTGAACGGTAGATGTGGTCGCCCAGCATCAACAGGAATGGTTCGTTCCCCACCATCTGGGCGGCACTGTAAACCGCGTGTCCAAAGCCCTGCTGGGCAGTCTGGACGGCGAAACGCACACGCTGGCCCATTTCCAGCAAGCGGCGCGAATACTCCTGGAAATGGCGCGGCAGTTTGTTATAGTTTTCAATGGAAATTTGCTCGCAAAAGAAGGAGCGGAAATCGTCCAGGTCATTTTCCTGAACGATGATGATGACTTCCTCGATGCCAGCCTGGAGGGCTTCTTCCACGATCAGCAGGATGGCCGGCTTGGCGATGCCGTCGCGGTCAATGATCGGAAAAAGTTCCTTTTTTGTAGCTTTGGTGGCCGGGAACAGGCGTGTGCCATACCCCGCGGCCGGGATGACGGCCTTGCGCACCTGCTGTTGAGGGGTGATGGTCATGCGCATGGCGGGCAGGCTCAGATCGCGTTCGATGATCTCGATCACTGCCTGTTGATCATCCTGACTGCGACAGATGAACTGGGCGGTGCCATCGCCCTGTGAACCAACGCCTTTTCCGCCGTAGGTGTGCGGCTTGAGCGGGGCGTATTCCAGCAGTTTGTGCAGGGTCGGCGAGGTCAGTTCTTCCGGGCAAGCCGGGGTCGCGTAGCGGTCAAAAAAAGCCTGGGCTTCGCTCATCAGACTGCCCAATTGTTGGGCTTCTGAGGAGCGCAGGGCATCCACGGCCTGGTGCACGATGCGCTTGTTGATTGGTCCGAGCAATTCCTGCACACCTTTTTCCACGTCGTTCT
>CAIWAX010000331.1 GCA_903910795.1 uncultured Anaerolineae bacterium | reverse complement strand
CCAGTGTGCACACAGCGAACAACAACACTTCAACCAGTATTCAGTGTACAATTACGGTAACCGAAAGATCCAATGTCTGGATAGATTATTTAAAAAAACAAAAAATCCGCTTTTTGACTCGCTAAGGAACCAGGTGATGCAGCTAAACTTCTTCACACAGGTAACAGAAGGTCCGTATCGGGGCGCAATGACTGAGGCCATTGCAGATCCATGGCTGGAGCGGAAAAGCGGTTTTGAATGGCAGGGTTCTCCCTACACAAGCGAGCTTGTTGCAGACCTTATGCTGCAACTAATTGAACTGAAATTAGTACTCTAAGATTTATATATATACGTTTACATCAAAACATTGAATAAACAAATAAATTATTATTAGGTCTATGAAAGCAAACAAAATTAAGTTAGTCGCCATGTTGTTGGGGATATATTCGTCAACAGCAATGGCGCAACTCGAAACCAGGGAGGTCAATCAGGCCACGAAATCCCCGGTGCAACATAATGTTTCACCTCCAAACATTCCGTCACTCGATTACATGGCAGGCGACTGGATACTGATGAAGGATGTGGCCAATCCCCCTGCTGTTCACAACTTCAACCAGATGCTGCAAGTTGATCGCGACCTGACTTCATTTTTCTGTAATCCGGGTGGATTGTATCCGAGCCAGCGGGGTTATCCTGTGGTGAAATTCTCTATTGACGGAAAGGAATATCAGGCCACCGAAACCCGCTGTTATGCCTACAGGGCACTGCGACGGAACCTGGAATGCAATGGTTTGTCGGTGGAAACCGATATTCGGATGGTCAACGAGCAGCGCGGGGTGCTTTGCCGAATCTGCGTAGCGAATACAACCTCCAAACCGATGAAAACCTTGCTTGCCCTGAGTATGCAGGGGGTGTTGGAGACAGATGGCATCGGCGTGATCAATGAGACGCAACGCAAGAATGTAGTATCGGTTGTGCGCCCTTCGCGTAAGCCTGATTTGGTGACAACGGAAACAAATGTCGTCAGCTGGACGTGGAGTGTGGAGTTGCCGGGAAACGGTAAAGCGACGCTGGGATTTGTCGCCGGAGATGAAGCGAAGTCGCAGGCTGCCCAAACCGACGCACGGGTGGCCGACTGGGCAGCGCGATTTGATGCGATGATGGACAATTGCAAACTGGTTTGGGAGCACCGCTGGGCGGATGCCTTCACGCCGGGCAATACCCATTTTTCCGGCAATCTCCCTGTTTTGGAGACCAATAATCCTGAGCTGGCGCGCAACTTCTTCATGGGTGCACAGACTATGCTCGCCTTGGAGAGGACGCAGTTTGCAGTATCACCCCTATCCTTTGTCACCAGTGGAGAACGGGATGACGGCACGCAATACTATTGGGATGCCTCCATGCAGGCGACGGTGTGGGCATTGCTCGAACCTGCTGGCATGAAGGCTACTTTACGCCGTTGGTTGGTCCAAAATGCCCGCAGCGGTCAGGTGATCAATCTCAAGGAAACCAAGGGCTACGACCACCAGCATCTAAACAAAATGACCGGTCAGGGTTATGCATTCAATGCCTGCACGATATTTAAAACGGCGGATGAGTACCTGCGCGTGACTGGCGACCGCACTTTTCTGGACGAGAAACTGGAAGATGGTAAAATGGTTCTCGACCATCTCGACGCTTTCGCCACGGATTGGGAGACAATGCCCAAAGGACCGCATGGGTTGGTGAATTACGGCGAAAACGGAAATCTTCTCGAATGCGCTCCCGCCTATATTCACTGCGTACCTTCTCTCAATGCGCAGAATGTTTGGATGATGCGGCGTGCCGCCGAATGGCATATGCTGCACGGAGAAATGGCCAGGGCAAAGGAATTGCAGGATAAGGCGAACTCGTTTTTGCCAGCAGTACTTGACCTTTACAAGAATGGCACAGGTGTTTGGAACGCCTATCATATAGATGGAAAGCTTACCGAGTTGCGACATTGCGTGGATTTCACCTATATCGGCAATGCCCTGCAAAAGGATCTGTCGCTGAAGCAAAAGACGGAAATGAACGCCTTTGTAAAACGCGAGTTATTCATGCGCGATTGGATGCGGGCGATGAGCCTGCAGGATGAGGCCGCCGTCCATTCCGACAGACCTGATCATGGCCCGATGGGAGCGTATGATGGGTGGATACCACTTACAGTTGGGACAATGTGGCGGCTCGGCGATCCAGCCTCGGCCTTTGACTTCTATTGCCACACAGCCGTTGTCACCAAAGAAGGCCCGTTCGCGCAGGCCCGGGAGTTCTTCGGACCGAACAAGAAAGAATACGATGCACCTGTTCGCGTAGCCCTACGTG
>CAIWAX010000330.1 GCA_903910795.1 uncultured Anaerolineae bacterium | reverse complement strand
GCATTCCTGATGGGCAGCGATCCAAAAAGGGACAAGCAAGCCCAGCCAGATGAGCAGCCGCAGCACACAGTGACGCTGGATGAGTACCGGATCGGGAAGTATCCGGTCACCAACCGGCAGTACCAGGCTTTTGTGCAGGCGTCCGGGCAAAAAGCTCCAGACCATTGGGAAAATAATACCATCCCGGCCGGGAAAGAGAATCACCCGGTCGTGTATGTCAGTTGGCAGGCTGCTTCCGACTTTTGCGCGTGGGCCGCGAAAATCAGCGGCGCGCGGGTGCGTCTGCCGAGCGAAGCGGAATGGGAAAAGGCCGCGCGCGGGACGGATGGCCGGGTTTATCCGTGGGGTGATCAGGCGCCGGATGCGCAGCGCTGCAACTTCAACAATAACGTAAATGACACCACGCCGGTTGGCAAGTACAGTCCGCAAGGTGACAGTCCGTACGGCTGTGCGGACATGGCTGGCAATGTCTGGGAGTGGGCGGCGGATTGGTATGAGAGCAGTTATTATGGCAAATCACCTGCCAGCAACCCAACCGGGCCAGCCAGCGGGCAATATCGGGTGCTGCGGGGCGGTTCGTGGTACTTCAACTTTGACGTCCTGCGCTCAGCCTTCCGTTTCAACGTCGTCCCTGCCAGGTCCATCAGCTATTTTGGCTTCCGTTGTGCCCGCTCGATCTAATTCTGGTTTTCTGGGTTTCTGCGCCGCAGGCGTTCTGAAAGGTTTTGAATTTCGTTTCCCGCGCAGCGGGTCGTTAAAAATGGGTTTGCGGAGGCGGCTCCGCAATACCCCCTTTCACCACGAAGCACACGAAAACCCCGTGGGGCTTACTTGACAATGTTGTCATTGTTATACGGAGCCGGTTTCTTGCCCCTTCCTCCAAATCCCGCTCTTGGATTTGGGGGAAGGCCGGGAAGGGGGTGGTTTTGGCCCTTGTCTGTGACCCACAGGGCATGTGAGAACACGCAGGCGAGATTAGCCCCCCCAGGAACGTGCGGGGTGAAAGAACCCTACCCAACCTCCCCCAAATCCAAGAGCGATTTGGAGGAGGGGTAGCCCGGGCGACGGCGCCCCCGGGGGCGAAAAATGCCTTTCTTTGTCTAACCAACAATTAAGCAACCCGTGAACAGTTACAATTCTTTTTCTTAATGTCTACACAATAGTACAATCAGGCCCACTCCACTGCATGAGAGAACACTATGGCTGTCGATCTTGAAAACCTCGTTTCGCAAATGACCCTGTCAGAAAAAGCCGCCCTATGCACTGGCGCCAGCCGCTGGACCACCACCCCGCTGCAACACCTGGGCATCCCCGAACTTCTGTGCGCGGATGGCCCGCACGGCCTGCGCCGCCTGCCAGACATCAACGCGGTCGGCAGCGCCAGCCTGCCCGCCACCGCCTTCCCGACCGCCTCCTGTCTGGCCTCCAGTTGGGATGTGGAGCTGGTCGATCAGGTCGCGCAGGCCCTGGCCGAGGAATGTATCGCCCAGCATGTGGACATGCTGCTCGGGCCGGGCGTCAATATGAAACGCTCGCCGCTGGGCGGGCGCAACTTTGAATATTTCTCCGAAGACCCCTTTCTTTCGGGCGAGATGGCTGTGCACTACATCAACAGCCTGCAGGCCAGGGGCATAGGCACCTCGCTGAAGCATTTTGCCGCCAATAACCAGGAATACCAGCGCTTTAACATCAGCGCCGAAATTGACGAGCGCACGCTGCGCGAGATCTACCTGCCGGCCTTCGAACGCGCCGTCAAGGAAGCCCAACCCTGGTCGGTCATGTGCTCCTACAACAAGGTCAACGGCCTGCTGGCCTCGCAGCACGGCTATCTGCTCAACGACATTCTCAAACAGGAATGGGGCTTTGAGGGCCTGGTGGTTTCGGACTGGGGCGCGGTGCGTGAGCGCGTGGCAGCCCTGCGCGGCGGTCTGGATTGGGAGATGCCCGGCCCCATGCCGCGGCGTGTTAATGCGCTGGTGGCGGCGGTGCGCTCGGGCGAGCTGGACGAAGCGCTACTGAACGAGTCGGTGCGCCGTATTTTGCGGATCGTTTTCAAGGCTCACGAAACCCCCAAGGGTGGCGATTTTGACGTTGAGGCGCATCACCGCCTGGCCCAAAAAGCCGCCAGCGAAGGCATGGTCTTGCTCAAGAACAACGGCATCCTGCCGCTCAAGACCCCGCAGCACATCGCGGTGATCGGACGCGCGGCTGAACAGGCCCACTTCCAGGGCCGTGGCAGTTCGTTCATCAACCCCACCCGGGTGGCCGTGCCGTTCAACGAGCTGCAGGCGCGCGCCGGGGCGGCCGAGCTGACGTATGCCGAGGGCTACCCCACCGACAATTCATTTAACCAGGAGCTGATCGACCAGGCTGTGGCGCAGGCCAAAACCGCCGATGTCGCCATCCTGTACATCGCCCTGCCGGGCTTCAAGGAGTCCGAAGGCTACGACCGCCAGGACCTGGATCTGACGGCCCAGCAGGTGGCCCTGATCCAGGCCGTCAGTCAGGTTCAGCCAAACAGCGTGGTGGTGCTGAACAATGGCGCGCCGGTGCTGATGGGTGCCTGGCTGGACGGGGTTGCGGCTGTGCTGGAAGCCTATATGATGGGGCAGGCTGGCGGGGCCGCCGTGGCCGACATCCTGTTCGGGCGCGCCAATCCATCCGGCAAGCTGGCCGAAACCTTCCCGCTCAAGCTGGAGGATGTGCCCGCGCAGGGCAACTGGCCCGGCAACCTGGGCGCAGTGCACTACGGCGAGCGCCTGTACATCGGCTACCGTTATTATGATCTCAAGCACATGCCGGTGCTTTTCCCCTTCGGGTACGGCTTGAGCTACACCACTTTCGCTTACAGCAGCGCGCGCGCCTCTGCCAGCATCTTCAAGGACGTGGACGGGCTGACCGTCAGCGTGGATGTAACCAACACCGGCGCGCTGGCTGGCAAGGAGATCGTGCAGGTCTATGTGCACGACCTGGCCGCCAGCCTGGACCGGCCCTACAAGGAGTTGAAGGGGTTTGCCAAGCTCGAGCTGCAACCCGGAGAAACCAAAACTGTCTCGATCCGGCTGAACTTCCGCGCCTTTGCCTTTTACAACCCGCGTTACCGGCAGTGGATCACCGAAAATGGACAGTTTGACATCCTGATCGGGGCATCTTCGGCCGACATCCGCCAGACGCTGAGCGTGACGCTCCAATCGAGCGTGGAGTTGCCCTGCATTCTCGATCGTGAATCCTCCCTGGTGGAGTGGCTGGAGGACCCGCGCGGCAGGCAGGTGCTGGGCGGTCTGTACGATGAGATTGAGGTTGGGCTGGGCAAATATTACGGCGGAGGACGGATCGGGAACTACATGGAGATGATCAAGAACAACCCGCTCTACACCGTTCTGATCCGGGCGGAAAAATTCCTGTCCAAAAACGCCGACGAGCTGCTGGCCGAATTCCTGGAGCAGGTGCATAAACTTCCCTGATCTGGCCTTGGCGGGAAATTGTTTTATCCAAAGAGCAGCGGGTTTGCCTGTCCCGGACAGGTCAACCCGCTGCTCTTAATTTATCTTCATTGTTAGAAATGGGAATTTATGCTATATTAACCTAATAATCAACCAGGTTTATTAAAAGCTAATTCGTTATACACTTCGTTATGGATATTCTCAACTCACCCTTTCTGCAGATGTTCTATTATATAAAAACCATGAAAATCTCCGGATTATTTTCGGAGGATATTTCATTTGGGGAATATATCATGCTGCTGCTGATCGCTGAAATTTCGGATGAAACCGAGAGCATGGATGTATGGGTGTCGGATATCGTCAAACACGTCGAGGTAACTCCGCAGGCCGTCTCAAAATTCATAAATCTGGATGTCGGTAAAGGATATATCGAGCGTTTTGAAAATGTGAGCGACCGGCGCAGCATGGGAGTCCGAATTACGGAGCGTGGCAGGGCCGTGCTGAGCAAAACGGGGCAGGAACTGACCGTCTTCCGTGAAGATGTTCTCAAAGAATTCTCAGAAGAAGAATTGGCGATGATAAACAGTTTAATGAGCAAGCTTCAAATCGCTGTGCAGATAAATTATGCGAAGTACAAAAAGAAATAGCGTCTTAACCATGATGAGAAGGATTGAAGGATGTACAGGATGGAAAGTACCCATAAGTTCAGTATTACGAGCTTTAAAATTCAAGTCATGTCAGCAAATCGCTTGGGTTGGAAAGCACCCACCCGCAGGGCACGTGCAATGATAAAAATAGTCAATCGAGCCCACCGGGCAGATGATAAAAAGGTGCAGCACAAATGATCATGGTATTTGAATACATGTCGGAATTTTCCGGCATGTTATTAGGAGTACTGGCGCTTTTGGTAATTCAGGCAATCTGCGACCTATCGCTGCCGAATTACATGTCGGATATTGTGGATACTGGCGTGCTTAACGGGAACGTCAATTTTATCGTGCAAACCGGCATCAAAATGCTGCTGATCACCTTCCTGAGCGCCGCGTGTTCCATCGCAGTCGGGTATTTTGCCTCCCGGATCGCGGCATTTACCGCACGCGATATGCGAGCGGATCTATTCAAGCGGGTGCAGACTTTTTCGAACCCGGAACTCGATAAATTTTCAGCCGCCAGCCTGATCACCAGAACCACCAACGATATCACACAGATCCAACTGCTGATCGTGCTGATGGTGCGCATGTTATTTTATTCAGCCATCTTAGGCACCGGCGGCGCGATCAAGGCCATCTCGGAAAGCAGCACCTTATCCTGGACAATCGTCGGAGCGGTTCTGGCGATAGTGTTTGTCATTGTCCTGCTCTTCTACGTGGTGATGCCAAGAATGCGCATCATGCAAACGCTTGTGGATAGATTGAACCTCATCAGCCGCGAAAATCTGGAGGGTTTGCTGGTAATCCGTGCCTTTAATTCTCAGAAGTTTGAAGAGGCCAGGTTCGACAATGCCAACCGGACGCTTACCGAAAACAGTCTTTTTGTCAACCGCGCCATGACGATCATGATGCCGACCATGATGTTTATCATGAACATTACAACCGTACTGATCGTGTGGGTCGGCGCACAACAAATCGCGTCCATGGCGATTGATATCGGCAAGATGATGGCCTTTATGCAGTATGGCATGCAAATTATTTTCTCATTTCTGATGCTTTCCGTGATGTTTATCATGATCCCGCGCGCGGCCGTCAGCGCAAACCGAATCAAAGAAGTCCTTGAAACAGATACGGTCGTGAAAGACAAGCTAAATGCGGTGCGGCCGCGCGAAGATTTTGTAGCGGATATCGAATATGAAAACGTGAGCTTCTGCTACCCCGAAAGCGAAGAGCCGGTGCTTAAAAATATCAGCTTTAAAGCGAAACATGGCGAAACGACCGCATTTATCGGCGTGACGGGCAGCGGTAAATCGACCCTGACGAACCTGTTGATCCGCTATTACGATGTAACCGAGGGGCGCATCCTGGTGGATGGAGTGGACATCCGCGATATGAAACGCAGCGATCTGCGCGATAAAATCGGCTATGTTCCTCAAAAAAGTATGCTGTTCTCTGGCACAGTCAAATCCAACCTGCTGTATGCGGATAGCAGCGCCACCCAGGACGATCTAAAACGCGCGGCGCGTATCGCCCAGGCCGACGAATTCATTTCAACGATGGCGGATGGATACGACACGCACATCGCACAGGCCGGGTCCAATTTGTCGGGTGGACAGAAACAGCGGCTGTCGATTGCGCGAGCCCTGGTGAAAAAAGCGCCCATTTACATATTCGACGATACCTTCTCAGCCCTGGATATGAAAACCGACGCCACCCTGCGCGAGGCGCTGCACCGTGAGACAGGCGGGAGTACCTTGTTGATCATCGCGCAGCGCGTGGGCACCATCATTTCTGCAGACCAGATTATCGTGCTCGAAAATGGAGAAATTGTCGGTCGGGGCACACACCGCGAGCTTTTGCGTAGCTGTGAAATTTACCGTGAAATTGCCCGGTCGCAACTTTCGGAGGACGAGCTTGAACAGGCCTAATTTCGACTTTACGACAACCAAAAAGGCAAAAGATTCGCGCAAGACGCTTACAACCCTCCTGCAATATTTGCAGCCTTATCGCGTCAAAATCATCATTGTGATGGTTTTTGCCGCCTTATCGTCCATTTTCTCGATTGTAGGCCCGAAACTGCTGGGCAATGTGACCACCAAGCTCGCCGAAGGGCTGATCGGATTCTATTTGCGCACCGGGCTGTATATGGATTTTGACTATATCGGCCGGCTGATTGTGCTGCTGATTATCCTGTATTCTATCTCCATGGCGTTTTCTTACGCGCAGGCCTTCATTATGTCTGGCGTTTCCATGGAGGTCACTTTCAATCTGCGCAAGGAGATCGATCAGAAAATCAGCCGCCTGCCGCTAAAGTTTTACGATACCACCACGCACGGCGAGGTTCTTTCGAGGATTACGAATGATGTCGACACCATCAGCCAGACGCTGAACCAGAGCCTTTCTCAGATCATCACCTCTGTTGCCACCGTCGTCGGCGTCCTGGCAATGATGTTGAGCATTAACGTACTCATGACAGTCACGGCAGTTCTTTCAGTGTCACTGTCGTTTGGCCTGATCGGCGCGATCCTCAAAACATCACAGCAATTCTTCAAAGCCCAGCAGCAGTCGCTCGGCACAATGAACGGGCATGTGGAAGAGATGTATGGCGGACACACCATTGTCCAGGCCTTCAACCAGCAAGCTGATTCCATCGAACGCTTCTACGCCATCAACGAAATGCTCAGTGATAGCGCCTGGAAGTCGCAGTTTTTTACAAGCATCATGATGCCGATGATGCAGTTTGTGGGCAATGTCGGCTACGTCATCGTTTGCATTCTGGGTGGCTACCTGGCGGTAAAAAAGATTATTGAAATTGGCGACATCCAATCGTTCATCCAGTATATGAGAAATTTCACGCAACCCATCACGCAGCTTGCCTCGATATCCAATACATTACAGCAAACCATCGCCGCATCGGAGCGCGTGTTCGAATTTCTCGATGAACCAGAAGAGCGCCCCGACCTCGGTCTTGCGTCCGCCAGCAAGGTTAAGGGTGAGGTGTCTTTTGAGCACATGGCTTTCGGTTATGATGCCAATAAGCTGATTATCCATGACTTTTCAGCTTCCATCCATCAAGGGGAAAAAGCGGCAATTGTCGGCCCAACCGGTGCGGGAAAGTCGACAATTGTGAAACTTTTAATGCGTTTTTATGAAATCAACAGCGGCGATATCAAGATAGATGGGCATAGCATCCACGAATATACAAAAAACGAGCTGCGCTCTGTATTCGGCATGGTCTTGCAGGATACATGGCTGTATAACGCTTCCATTCTTGATAACATCCGCTATGGGACTTTTCAATCGACTCGCGAGCAGGTTGTTGCCGCCGCGAAGGCCGCCCATTGCGACGAATTTATCCACACCCTGCCGCACGGTTACGATACCATCATGAATGAAGAGTCGGACAATATCTCGCAAGGCCAAAAGCAATTATTGACAATTGCCCGCGTTATCCTTGCGGATCCGAAAATCTTGATTCTCGATGAGGCGACCAGCTCAATTGATACCCGCACAGAAATATTGATACAGAAAGCAATGGATGCGCTTATGCATGGCCGGACGAGCTTTATTATTGCGCATAGGCTTTCAACGATTAAAAATGCCGATCTCATTCTCGTAATGAATGGGGGTGACATTATCGAGCAAGGAAATCACGTGGATCTGCTTGCGGCGGGTGGATTTTACGCCGGAATGTATAATAGTCAATTTGAAAAGAGGACGATAGAACATGGCAACTAACCCACAGGGCACAAGTCAAGAAAAAGGCGAATACGAAAAAGATTTTACGCCCAAAACGGCAAACCGGAAGATCAATAAAGCGATGGTGATCGTTGCCACGATTTTGATCTTGCTGGTTGGCGTAGGTATCGCAGGATACTTCATTTACGAAGGGACTATCTATTACCAGACGGACAACGCCAAGGTCGACGCGGATATTTACCAGCTTACCGCAAACGCAAGCGGCAAACTGGTAAAAATGAGCGCCTATCCAGGCCTCAGGGTAAAAGCGGGGCAGGTGCTTGCGCAGGTGGACAATGGGCCATACGTCCGGTCGCCCATCGATGGCACGGTGACCGATGTCAGGATGCAAAAGGGAGACTATGCTGTCGCATCGGATGTCATATTGGTTGTAGCCAATACGGCAGATGTGTATATCACGGCGAATGTGGAAGAAACCAATATTTTAAAAATACGAGCCGGGCAGAGTGTATCCGTCTCGTTGGATGCATACGGCAGGAGTTTTGATGGTTTTGTCGAAGATGTTAATACTGTTACCTCGACAAAACTCACCGGTTCCGCCAGCAGCTTTACAACTTCAGGTACGTACACCAAGGTAACCCAGTTGCTCCCTGTCAAGATCAGGCTGCCCGATAACGTGGAACTGGCAAATATCATTGGCACGAACGCAACGGTAAAAATCAAAATCAAGTAAACGCTCATATAATGCCCACGGTCACAAATTGCGGTTC
>CAIWAX010000329.1 GCA_903910795.1 uncultured Anaerolineae bacterium | reverse complement strand
CGAAACAATTATGATTTTTTAGCATGGTATAATATTCTGATGTTTTTTTAGAAATTATCTTCTTTTTATTATCAGGAGAAAGCTTTGGCATTTAATCCCCTCAACTGGCTTCTTGGCCTTTTTTCATTGGATATTGGCATAGACTTGGGGACAGCGAATACGCTTGTTTATGTTAAAAACCGGGGTATCGTCATTAACGAACCTTCCTGGGTAACCATTGAAAAGCGTTCCCGCGAACCCCTGGCGGTAGGCCAAAAAGCAAAGGAAATGATGGGGCGTACAGCCGGTAATATACTAACTCTCAGACCTGTGCGTGATGGGGTTATTTCTGAATTTGATGTAACCCAGGTGATGCTCACTTATTTTATTGGTCAAGTTCATGAGCAGAGCATCGTGCCGTTGCCCCGTCCGCGTGTCGTAATTGGTATTCCTGCTGGTGTAACTGAAGTCGAAAAACGGGCAGTATATGATGCCGCAATGTCTGCAGGCGCACGTGAGGCTTATCTGGTTGAGGAACCAATTGCAGCGGCGCTTGGTGCTGGTCTCCCTATCGGTGAAGTAAAAGGATCGATGGTGGTGGACATAGGAGGTGGCACAACTGAGGTTGCGGTTGTAGCGTTGGGCGGGGTAGTGGTTTCCCGCTCTTTGCGTGTAGCTGGTGACGAAATGGATCAAGATGTGGTTCAATATATTCGAAATAAATATAATTTATTGATAGGCGAAGGGGTTGCCGAACAAATCAAAATCAAAATTGGTTCGGCTTATCCTTTGCCACAAGAAAAGACTACTGAAGCGCGCGGAAGGAATCTTGTTAATGGTTTGCCCGAATCTATCGAAGTCTCCTCTGTGGAGGTGCGTGATGCTCTTTCTGGTTCCATCCAGGTAATTGTCGATACAATTCGCGATGCGCTGGATGAAGTGCCACCTGAAGTAATTGCTGATTTGATGGATACCGGTATTTGCCTGGCAGGAGGCGGGGCCTTACTTCAGGGTTTGGCTGATCGTCTGGCAGACGAATTGAACTTACGGGTCTGGCAAGCTGAAGATCCATTAACATGCGTTGCTCGCGGCACTGGAGTTATTTTGAGTGATTTTGAAAATATGCGGCATTACCTGGTTGGCCTGGAACGTGGTTCAACCCACCATAACGCTTAATTCGCTGACCGCCTGGCAGTCTGTGCTTTTTGAACCTTAGACATGAGAAATTTTTCTTCCCGTTCGGTACAAACAACGATTCTATTTTTGTTGGTAGCCGGTATTATTGCACTGGCGCTGAGCGGTTCCCTTGGTTCTATTTCTGGCAATATAAATATTTTCTTGGTAAATGCCCAATCCTGGATATTTACCCGTTTTGCAGTTATTCAGGAATTTTTTACCGTTCCACGAGATGTAGTAGCCTTGCGCCAGCGGAACACGGAACTTGAATCTGAGGTTTCCCGCTTGCAAGCCCAGGTTGTGCAGCTTCAAAACAGCGTTTCCGAAGCAGACGCCCTGGCGGCTCTGGTTAATTTTTCCCGAACAAATCCCGAAAACTCGTATTCTGCAGCTTCTGTGATTGGCCGGGACCCGAGTCCGTTTCTTCGTTATATCATAATTGACAAAGGTTCCAATGATGGTTTGAGACGCGGAATGCCTGTGGTGACAGATCAAGGCTTGGTGGGGCGAGTGGACGCAGTCATCAATAGCGCGGCCAGGGTACAATTGATCACTGACACATCTTCGGCGGTTAATGTTCGTTTGGAAAAGGCCAAAAAAGAAGCTATTTTAACGGGTACTGTTTCAGGAGACGTCATTCTGGATCTTTTACCCCAGGATGTCACCATTGAACCAGGCGATCTGGTGCTGACTTCTGGTTTAAGCGGCGGATTCCCATCTGATTTGATTGTTGGACAGATATTGAATACTAAAAAGCGTGATTCTGACCTGTTCCAACAGGCCATTGTGCAGCCGGTAGTGGATTTCACCAAGTTGAAGATAGTGCTGATCATTACCGATTTTCGCCCGGTGGATATCACCCCCCTGGTACCAACCACCCCTTGATATGAAAAACCTGTCAGCCATTCCTGTTTTGGTTTTGGCATTTATGCTCCAAACGGCCGTTGTTAGTCAGATAACACTTCTTTCTGGCGCAGCGGATCTGGTTTTGGTGATCCTGGTTTCCTGGTCTTTACAAGAACAGGTCAAATCTTCATGGCACTGGGCTGCCCTGGCAGGTTTGCTCGGGGCTTTTGTATCTGGCTTGCCGCCTTATACGCTTTTGCTATCATATTTTTTTGCTGTTGGTCTTGCTCGTTATGTGTTGCACCAAACCTGGCAAACGCCCATTTTAGCTCTATTTACGGTTACTTTTTTTTCCACACTGGGTTTGCACCTGGTTACTTACCTGGTGCTTGTGTTTCGCGGTAACGTTATTTCTTTTGGAGATGCGCTCGCACTCATCACCTTACCCAGCGTGTTTTTGAATTTGCTTATAGCACTCCCAATTCATTCCTTTATTCATGACCTGGGTTTATGGGTGTATCCATTGGAGGAAATGGTATGACCGCTCCATCTGTACCGCGGATGAAGATTGAGCCTCTGCGAATTATAATATTTTACGCGATACTGTTGGCCGGTTTCGCGGTCTTGGTTGTTCAACTTTTTAATTTACAAGTAATTCAATACAAAACTAGACTGGCTCAAGCTGATGAAAACCGAACACGCGAAATCAGCGAGCCTCCAACTCGCGGGATTATTTACGATCGTAATGGTTATATATTGGCGCGAAATGTGGCTTCGTATAACGTTGTTATAACCCCAGCTAATCTGCCAAATGATCAGGCAGATATTCAACTTATCTATCGTCAGCTGTCGGCATTGATCGGGGTACCTGTTGACAATGGCACACTTGATGATGCCAAGCTGGTTTCCGCCTGTATACCTGGCCCTGGAATTGCTCAACTGGTTGAGCTTCAAGACAGCCTTGCGCCTTATAGTTCGATCAAAATTCAATGCAATATCAGTGAGGAAAAAGCCCGGATTGTAAGGGAAAAGGCTGTTGATTGGCCTGGCGTAAGCGTTGAAATTGAACCTGTTCGTGATTACCCAACAGGCTACTTAACTTCGGATATGATCGGATTCCTTGGCCCAATCCCGGCCCGTGATCAAGCGTTGTACTTGCAGCAAGGATTTTTACTTGATCGTGACAAAGTGGGTTATTCCGGTTTGGAAGCATATTTTCAAGATTTATTGGTTGGAAAGCCCGGCAAGAGAATTGTTGAACGTGATGTGGCTGGTCAGGAGCTTCGCAATCTGGCGCCACCGATTCCACCTGTTTCTGGTGATAACCTGATCACAACCATTGATACCCGT
>CAIWAX010000328.1 GCA_903910795.1 uncultured Anaerolineae bacterium | reverse complement strand
GCTGCCATTTCAACCTCCCTGGTACTTGTGCCGGTCGCCATTCTGCTCTCCATCATCCTGCCTGGCAACCATGTCATTTTGTTCGCTGACCTGGCGATCATCCCGTTTGTCGTGGCTATGTTTGCCCCGCTGATGAGAGGCAACATTGTGCGCATGATTATCGCCGGAACACTGGAACTGATCGTAGGTTTTTACATTGCCTCAGGCATGGCAGATATCTTCACCAAGGCTGCTATCGGCTCTGGCTTCAAGATGCCAGCCAATGCAGTCAAAATCACCAGCATTGGCGACGGATTCCTGTGGACGCAGTGGTTCTTTACACAGATGGCCCAATACCTGGGCGTCATCGGGCTGTTGCTGATTGCTGTCCTATTGGCAGTAGCTTGGTTCTTCTATATGAAGAATCAACATGCCTGGGAAGTAGCTGCTGGCGCTCCCGAAAAGTAGCCATCCCCAACCCTTTTCATGTTCGGATTGGGGCAGTCGTGAGACTGCCCCAATCAATAAAAGGAATAACCTCAAATGGTCAATTTCTTCATCCGTTCGATGATTGGCTCGTGGGGAAATGTTATCCTGGATTATTACATTGCGAATAGTTTCTGGATCAATGCGCTCCTGCTTCTGTATGCATTATTGGTTGTCTTTGCGCGTATGAATTTTGATCTAAGTTTGCGCTCACTGGTAGCGATGCTTCAAAATCAATATGCTGGGCAACTCGCGCAAAAGAATTCCGGCGGCTTGCTCAATAAATTAAAAAAAGGGAAAATCCCCTGGGATGAAGCCCTGGCGACCGCACAGTTTCCATTCATGACCCCCCCGGGCAGTTATTGGGTTTATCCCAAAAATAGCAAAATATTCCAGAAATTTACACCGATTGAAAAATTGGCTGAACTTTTGCAGAACGAATGATTTCTTCGATCTCGTGCGATAAAATCGCACCGGGATTACCAAGAGGATTATCTCCATGCCAGAAATAATTATCACCATTAAAAATAAAGTTGGTCTGCATGCGCGCCCGGCTGGTCTGTTTGTCCGTGAAGCGGGGCATTATAAGTCAAATATTCTCGCAATTTGTGGCGAAAACAAGGCAAATGCCAAGAGCATCCTGGCAGTTTTGACGTTGGGTGCCAATCAGGGATCCCAGATAACCATTCGAGCGGATGGCGAAGATGCTGAGGCGGCCTTGCAAGCCCTGGCTGCGCTTAATGAATCAAATTATGGTGAGGCAGAAAAATGATGAAAACCATCCAGGGAGTCGGTGCTTCGCCCGGGGTTGCCATTGGTCCAGCCTTTCTTTTCCAGCAGGAAGATTTGTCCTACAATAGCTATTCGGTTGCTGACCCACAGGCTGAATTAGCACGGGTCAGGGCCGCATTGCAGACAGCCGAGATTCAGCTGAATGCCATTTATGAAAAGGCGGTTGTAGAGACCGGCGAATCTGAGGCCGGGATATTTGAAGCCCACATCCAGATGTTGGAAGATCCCGAACTTGTGGAGACCATCCAAAAATCCATCGAAGTAGACAGGATGAATGCTGAAAAAGCCTTAATGGATACCTGTGAGCATTACGCACAAACCATGGAGGCTATGACGGACGAATATTTTCGCGCCCGCGCAGCCGATATTCGGGATATTGCCCGGCGCACGCTTAGAATTTTGCTGGGCAAACAGATGGCGGATCTATCGCTCCATAGTCCTTCGCTGGTTTTTGCCTACGATCTGACGCCATCCGATACTGTCCGGTTGGACAAGTCAATGCTGCTGGGATTTTGTACAGCAGAAGGCGGCGCTACCAGCCATACTGCTATTCTCGCAAAAGCACTTGGATTGCCAGCGGTGGTGGGTGCCGGGCCTGCGATTTTGGATCTGATCGAAGGCGAGACAGTGATCATAAACGGCCGTACCGGCGAAATCATTGTCAATCCGGACGAAACCACCCTCAAAACCTACCGTCAGAAAATGAACTCCGAAAAAGACCTGGCAGCAGTGGAACTATCTGCGGCTGGATCGCCCGCCATCACCATCGATGGGCTGAAGGTGGAGGTGGTTGCCAATGTGGGTAGTGTGGCTGATTCCGAAAAAGCTATCGTCAATGGCGCAGAGGGAGTAGGTCTGCTCCGGACAGAATTTCTATATCTCGAGAGACAAACCGCGCCCAATGAAGACGAACAATACGATGCCTACAAGGCGATATTTGATGTAATGGGTGAACGGCCAGTCGTTATCCGTACCATCGATGTGGGCGGTGACAAGGAATTGCCTTATATTGATCTCGGCCACGAAGACAATCCATTTTTAGGTTGGCGCGCCATCCGAATGTGCCTGGATAACCCCGAATTTTTCAAAACTCAGTTGCGCGCCATTTTGCGCGCATCGGTTGGGCATGATATCCGCATTATGTTTCCAATGATCGCGGCTGTGAGTGAAGTGAAAAAGGCACGCGTTTTGCTGGAAGAATCGCGTAACGAGTTGCAGGCAAACGGGATCGTCTGTGGGGAAAAGATCCAGGTGGGGATCATGGTGGAAATCCCTGCCGCGGCTATCATGGCAGATAAATTTATCGGTGTAGTGGATTTTTTCAGTATCGGCACCAACGATCTGACACAATACACCATGGCTGTTGAGCGAACCAATAAAAAGGTTGCGCATCTCTCGAATGCCCTGGACCCGGCTGTGCTGCGCTTGATAGCAAAGGTGATCGAAGAAGGCCATAAAGGTGGTGTCTGGGTTGGGATGTGCGGGGAATTGGCTGGTGAACCCAAGGCCATACCTGTTCTGCTTGGCATGGGGTTGGATGAGTTTAGCATGGCTCCAGCGCTGATACCGCACGCCAAGGCAGTAATCCGAAAAAATCGGGTGACTGATTGCAAACAAATTGCCATGGATGTCCTGAATCTGGCTTCCTATGCTGATGTTGAAGCTTACCTTGCTAAAATAAAACCGTGAGTAGTTACGCCATAAGGTAAGAAAAAGGGGCGGCCATCCGGCCGCCCCTTTTTTTATTCATCGTCATCTTCGTTGCTGACTGAGAGCTTGTCAGCTTCATCGCGATTGGAAAGCTTTTCGATGAACATTTCAATATCGCCATCCATTACCATGGGCAGGTTGTAGGATGAAACCCCAATCCGGTGATCTGTTACTCGTGATTGTGGATAATTATAAGTTCGGATTTTTTCAGAGCGTTCCCCCGTGCCAACCTGTGAACGGCGGTCATCTTCCAGTTCTGCGCGGCGTCTTTGCTGCTCAATTTCGTATAGTCGCGCACGTAAAATGGACAGGGCGCGCAGTTTGTTCTGAAGTTGCGAACGTTCATCCTGGCAGGCGATCACAATCCCGGTGGGTTTATGGGTGATCCGTACCGCGGTGGAGTTCTTCTGCACGTTTTGACCACCGGCGCCTGCCGAACGGTAAACATCAATTTCGATATCACTTTCTGGAATGTTGATCTCAACGTCCTCAACTTCGGCCAGCACCACCACGGTGGCGGTGGAAGTATGGATACGGCCCTGGGCTTCAGTGGCTGGCACACGCTGCACCCGGTGGACGCCAGATTCCCATTTGAGCTTGGAATAAGCCCCCTTGCCCTTGATCTCAAAAATGACTTCTTTGTAGCCGCCGATCCCGATTTCGCTGGCCGACATTACCTCGGATTTCCAGTGCTGGCGCTCGGCGTAACGGTTATACATGCGGAAAAGGTCCGCTGCAAAAAGGGCGGCCTCATCGCCACCGGTTCCCGCACGCACTTCAACAAACACATTTTTATCATCGCGCGGATCCTTTGGAACCAGCATATTCTTTAGCTCGGCTTCAATATCAGGAACCTTTGCCTCCAACTCAGCCACTTCCATTTCGGCCAGTTCGCGCATGTCAGCATCCTGGTCGCTGGATGCAGCGATTGCGCGGGCTTCCTCAAGACGTTTGAGCACCTGCCGGTACTCGCGCGCCTTTTCGACGATAGGTTCAATATCGCTGCGTTCTTTATTGATATCTCCCGCTCTCTGGTAATCGTTTCCGACTTCCATCAACTGGCGGGTGAGTTCTTCGTAATGGTTTTCAATGCCTTCGAGTATTTCAATCATAAATTTTCACAATTTCTTCAAACTGAAAAAGCAACATTTTTAATGAACAAAAAAACTGGCGTCTGGGAATCCAGGAAACCCGCGGCGCGATTTGAAAAACTGATAAATTAAAAAAGTTTGGAGGACCGTTTTAAAATTTCGCCAGCGAAAGAGCCGATAAAGCCATGGACAGGATCAATAATATTGCGATCACTCCAAAAATGATCTGATTGCGGCGTATCTGCCGGGCATGGTAATCGTTCTTTGCATTTTTTGAATTGCTTGCCATTTTTACACCTTTTATCCGTAAGCTGACTTAAAACAAAATATGTTCGCCACAAATGCAGCTGTCGCGGCCTACATTTTACCGTGATTCTTGAAACCTGTCTGTATTGCTGCTTCTTTTTGATGAAGACTTCAATCCAGGTGGGCCTTGATGCTTTCGGCAGCCGCTTTTGTCATGCCTTCGATGGCTGCCAGCTCTTCCAACGAAGCGGCTCTGATTTTATCGACCGAACCGAAGTGTAATAAGAGTTTCTTGCGCCTGGCTGGGCCGATGCCTGGTATGGAATCCAGCCTGGAAGCCATACCCTGTTTTGTGCGTCTGGCGCGGTGGGCGGTGATGCCAAAGCGGTGCGCCTCATCACGGATGCGTTGAACAAGGTACAACCCCTGGGAATGACGTGGCAGCATTAACGGCTCTGACCGGTGAGGGAAAAAGATTTCCTCTTCACGTTTGGCCAGGCCGACAACCGGCACTCTTTCGCTCAAGTTGAACTCATCCAATACTTTCACCGCGCGGCTAAGCTGACCTTTCCCCCCGTCAATGATGATCAGATCCGGTAAAAAAGAAAAGGATTCATCCGGTTTTGCGCCAGGTGCCTGGCTGGCTGAATCCGTGGATGCCAGCCATCTCTTAAAACGCCTGGTGAGCATTTCTTCCATGCTGGCGAAGTCATCTGGAGCGCCAATGGAAGTGCTGTCGATATTGAATTTCCGGTACATTTTTTTTGCAGGAACACCCTGTTCAAACACCACCATTGCCCCAACGGTCGCGACACCCTGGGTGTGCGAAACATCGTAACATTCGATTCGATTTGGCGGTTTTTTTAAACTGAAGGCTGACTGCAATTCTGCCAGTGCCATTTCTTGTTTGTGGGTATCTGCCTGCCATTGCGCCCGCAAGGCTTGCAATGTTTCCGCGGCATTTTCGGCAGCCATCTGCACCAACTCGTGAGGCTGGCCATCTTTGGGGACGAACATTTTTACTTTTTTCCCGCCGTGTTTGGCGCGCAGCCATTGTGAGACAATCTGGGCTTCCTCGATCTGCTGGGGCAGCATCATTTGATCAGGGATGCTGGCGGCTTCGGCGTAAAATTGTTGGACGAACTGGGTCATCACTTCAGAGTCGCTGGTTTCCTCGGTGCCTTCCAAGATAAAGTATTCTCGCCCGATTAATTTCCCGCCGCGAATAAAGAAGATTTGCACACAGGCTTCGCCATCATTTCGCGCCATTGCCAAAACGTCGGAATCTACATAATCAGATGAAAAAACCACCTTTTGACGTTCAACAATGGATTGAACTGCTCTTAACCGGTCACGCAGTGCGGCGGCTCTTTCAAAGCGCAGCTCTTCGGCGGCCTGGGTCATTTCCGTTTGCATGCGCGTCAGGATTTCCTCGCTGTGCCCGGTCAGAAACTCCATCAGGTCCGAAATCATCTGCCGGTAACCGGCCTGATCCACTGCGCCGGTGCATGGGGCGATGCAGAGTTTGATATCGTAATAAAGGCAGGCGCGTTTGTCGAGCCCGGTAATTTCCCGGTCGCAGGTCAGGTAAGGGAAAATCCGGCGCAGCACATCCAGGGTCTGATAAACAGCCCAGGCTGAAGTGTAGGGCCCAAAATACCGGCCGCCGTCTTCGACCATTAAGCGGGTAACGGTCACGCGTGGATAAGGTTCGTTCCAACTGACTTTAATGTAGGGATAGCGTTTATCATCCTTCAACCGGATGTTATATTTTGGCCGGTGCTGCTTGATCAGGTTCATTTCCAGGATCAAGGCTTCCAGTTCTGACCCAACCACAATCCACTCGAGATGAGTGATGTCGCGCACCAGCCGGCGGGTTTTATTATCGTGGCTCGCATCTGAGTGAAAATAAGAACGCACCCGGTTTTTCAGGTTGATGGCCTTGCCAACATAAATAATGGTTCCGGCCGCGTTTTTCATAATATAGCAGCCGGGTTTGGTTGGCAGTGTATCGAGGATAGCTTGAAGGTGGGCAGATATTTCCATTTACTCGATTTTAACCTGATTTTGCCCTATTTACTGGTTTATACTTGATGATCGGTATGCATATTTCCCTTATCTGATCACCTGGTTGGTTGGAATCATATCCAACCATCTTTTTTGAATTCTGTGGAGACAGCATGGATGGTTTTGACTATACTGAATTGGATCCCGAAGAGCGATCCAATAAATATTGGGCCTTGTTTTCGGTGGCATTTGGCATTATCAGCCTGTGCGCGGCCTTGCTCCCAATTTGCGGGGCCGCCAGCAGTTTGCTCGGTTTTGGCCTGGGAATGTGGGGACTGCGCTCAACCAGCCGCAAGGTAGCGATCGCTGGCATTTCCATTTCGATCATTGGCTTGTTGATTTCCATTACCTATGCTTACCTGCAGTATACCCAGCCGAAATAAACAAGGTTCAAGCGTCAGGCCGTATTTCGAATTTTGAGTACCGCTACGGGAGTAATTTGTGGAAGAATCTTTGGAAATAACCATTGGCGGTTTGTTGCGGCAGGGCGGGTATAAGCTCGCAACGGCAGAATCATGCACGGGCGGATTGATCGGTCACCGCCTGACGAATATACCGGGTTCATCGGAATATTACCTGGGAGGCGTCATTGCCTATGCCTATGCGGCCAAGGTGGCGCTGCTGGGTGTTTCATGGAATACCCTCAACCAATATGGCGCCGTCAGCCGCAATACCGTTTTGGAGATGGCTCGCGGAGTTCGAAAAGCCCTGGGAGCTGATATTGCCGTCAGCGTGAGCGGTATTGCCGGGCCGGGCGGCGGTCTGCCTGATAAACCGGTTGGAACCATCTGGTTTGGGCTTTGCACTCCCCAGGGGGAGTGGGCGCGGGTGTATTGCTTTCCCGGCAACAGGATCGAGAATAAACATTATTCATCCGAGGCCGCGCTGCAGTTTGTCCTGGATTACCTGAATGGCGGGCGCGCGCTGGAAGTAGATTCGCGCGGAGCCGATTTCCTGATGGGCCCATCAAAATGAATATTGTGGTTCTGATTTCAGCGAATGCGGAATGGCGTACGGTCAAAATGCTTTTTCCGCAAGTTCAAATCCGAAATTCTGAAATGGGGGAGTGGTTTACCCGGGAGATTGATTTCCAGCCCGTTCTATTTTTTCACGGGGGTTGGGGCAAGATTTCTGCGGCTGCCAGCGCTCAATATGTGATTGATCATTTTGCGCCCGATTTGCTTGTAAACTTGGGCACTTGCGGTGGTTTTGAAGGGCGGATCGCGGCTGGTACGATCATCCTGGTGGAGAAGACGATTGTGTATGACATCATTGAACAAATGGGCGATCCAGATGAAGCCATTGCGGATTACTCCACGGTTATTGATCTATCCTGGCTGCCTTCCGAACTTCCGGGCGTTGTGAAACCTGCGCTGCTTGTTTCAGGCGACCGCGATATTGTGGCGGGCGAGATCCCCATGCTGATCGACCGTTTTGAGGCCGTGGCCGCTGATTGGGAATCGGGTGCGATCGCCTGGGTGGCCCACAAAAACCGGGTGCGGCTGCTGATTTTGCGCGGTGTCAGTGATGTGGTTGGGGGCGATGGGGGCGAGGCGTATGGGAATTTCGATCTTTTTCAGCAAAGAACCGATCAGATTATGCGCCGGCTAACCGGCGAATTGGGCGGCTGGATAAAAGCTGCCGGCGGTCAGGCTTCGTAAGGGACTAACCCGATGGCGCGGAGGAATTCGACTGTGATCCTGGCTGTAACACCCCATAAAAGTTCACTGTCATAGGGAAAGAAGGAAATCATGCCGCGATTGGTTTCTTTGCGGATAAATTCATGCCAGTTATCCCGATTGGCCAGCCATTTTAGCGGCATCAAAAATACCCGGTCAACTTCAATGGTATGAACCTTGAAGGCATACGGCCAGGGAAAAACTGCCACAACAGGGGTAATTATGAAATTGGTGACTGTCAACATTTCCCCCAGTTGTCCCAGCACCTGTACATCTTCCCTTCGCAGGCCAATTTCCTCATCCGCTTCCCGCAGGGCCGTGTCCTGGCGGTCGATATCTTCGGGATCAGCGGCGCCGCCCGGGAAGGAAACCTGCCCTTTGTGATGTCCCACGATGTCGGTTCTGCGGGTGTAAAGAACCTGCCAATCATTGTCAATCAGGGTTAAAGGCACCAATACAGCCGCCGCGCGGGGAGGCCGCCCGGCGAACTGTGGGAAGGGGTCTTCGTGAAATGTTTGGTGCCGGGCCATTTTAAGCCGGGTGCTGATTTCTTCTTCGGTCAGGAAAGAGTACATACAGTTTTTTTATGTTTGGTCATGCCAATAAAATGATCGGAGCCGGCTGGCGGTTTAAATGGAAATACCAGGACAGATTCTTTATTCTTCCGGTTGTATTTCCAATTCTGCCTCAGGTTCAGCAATGTCCAGTTCCTTATTGGAATTTTTCAGTTTACTGAGCATGCCTACTTCCTCTAGCAACTCGCGCGCGCGTGGATCTTCGGTTGGTTCGATCCGGCGTCCGAAAATGAGGAACCCGGTGTGGGCCACCATGCGGTCCGTAGGGCGCAGGCGGCTTGGTTCTGTTTTGTAATAGCGCAGCAACACTTCGCACATTTCCAGAAAAGCAAATTTATTGCGCTGCAAGGCATACAGAATTTTTTCCACCTGGTTGAAAGTCGGAATGAGCGCGCAGAAAAAACCACCCGGCTTCAGCGCGCCGCGTACCTGTTCGATGTAATCATAAGGATTGGGTACATCCAGGAAGAAGGCGTCCGCATTGATATCGTCCAGCCCTTCGGCGATATCTTTTAATTTGAAGTCCACCCGGTCTTCCAATCCCAACCTGGTCAGGTTTT
>CAIWAX010000327.1 GCA_903910795.1 uncultured Anaerolineae bacterium | reverse complement strand
TGAATAAAATTGCCAGTATCGAAATCGATGTGCAGGATGTTGATCCTGATAAGCTCAAAGCCAGAGGTATTCAAACCAGCGGAAGCTGCCAGCATGTGCGCGTGGCTTTCCTGACGGGGCCGCTGTTCTTTGCCGCCACCGGTCAATTCAACGAGTCATTCGCCAATCTTGGGCAAACTCACGCCCTGATCCTCTCGATGCGTGGCGTACCACTGATCGACACATCCGGTATCGATGCGCTGCGCGGTTTGCATGAGCGCCTGCAAAAACAGGGCGGCACGCTGATGTTTGCGGGTATGCATGAGAATGTGCGTGGCATGCTTGAGCGCGCGCAGCTTACCGAACAAATTGGCGCGCAAAATTTCTTCTGGTCTTCGGATCAGGCCATTGTTGAAGCGGAGAGACGCGGCTGCAAATTCTGTCAGCCGTAGGTAAAATCACCCGCAAATTAATCAAAACGCAGGGCCGGTTAACGATCACCGGCCCTGCGTTTTGATTTTGGGTTGCGTTAATCACCAGGTCAGCAGAAATTTGGTGGGGTCTTCAAAAAAAACAGTCCAGGCCAGCACTTTCATAGGCGAAAAAACGAAAAGGCCGCCCGCATCCCATTGATCTGGTTTGGGAGCATAACCAAATTTTTCGTACTTTGCGCAAAATGTTTTCGAAAGCAGCACCGCCAACTCTGGGTCGGGCTTTTCGGAGGGCCGGGTTGTGCCCTCCGCAATTAATGCCTGGTCGCCATTTTCGAGGTGTAACGAAATCGATGGGTTTTGGAGAATATTCCGGGCATGCACGGTTTCGGGGCTGCCATCATAATAAAACTTGTTATCAACCATGACACCCCAGCGCGGAACGCTGTGCGGGCGTCCGTCCGGGCGAACTGAACACAACCAGTAATTCTTTGAATTGCTCAGGCGTTCGGCTACATAATCCCAGGTCAAAATAGAAGTGGGATGATCGACATATCCCTTTGGAAAATGCGGTCGAATAATTTTGATCTCGGGCATTGACAGTTTCCTTCCTGCAGTTATTCAGGGTTATCCATCTTCTATTTCAGATTCCAGTTCACGATGGGGTTGAACTTTAAGAACCTTAAACCACCACTGCACCGCCGGGCCGATCAATAAGGCAAACACAAAGGTGCCAACGCCGGCCGGGCCGCCCAGCCACCAGCCCAATAACACCACAGACACCTCTATGATGGCGCGCGCCAGACCGATGCCGATGCCTGTTTTGCGTTTGATGGCCAGCATCAAGCTGTCCCGTGGCCCGGCACCCGCGTCCACGCCAATGTAAATGGCGCTCGCCAAACCCATCAATGCCACAGCCCCCAGCAGCATGGCAATTTGCAGCGGCAGGTTATTCGTGATGGATGGAATGAAGCGCAATGATAAATCTTCCCACACACCAATGCTGATAATGTTTGCCAGCGTGCCCCAACCGACCCTTTCGCGCAATATCAGCGAGATGCATAGAACCAAAAAACCCATCAAAATCGTCACGGTTCCGAGGCTGATAGGGATGATCTTCGCAATCGCCACTTCCAGGACTGACCAGGCGCTTGTGCCCAGGTTGCCCTGCACCATCATAATAATCGATACCCCAAAAAGCGCGAACCCAACCTGTATCCGCAGCATATCGGGCAGAAATGTTTCCCAGCGTATTTTTATCAGCATAATGATCCTTGGTTGAGGGGTGGGAAGAAATATAAAAAGGATGATACCATGAGAATAATATCCATTCTTGTGGATCACGATAAACTCCTGAGCGTTCCGGCGCCCTGAGGTATACTATCGACCATGACCGCGATTTATGAATCAACTCACGGAAATTTGACCATCAGTACTGACCCGTCCCGGCTCGATCTGGATGCGATGTATGAAATGCTTACTCGCGCTTATTGGGCCAAAGGGCGCACGAAGGAAGTCATTGCCCGTTACGTCCAATTTTCACTGGTTTTTGGGGTATACGAGGGCACCCGTCAAATTGGATTGGCCAGGGTCGTGACCGATTACACCACCTTCGCCTGGCTGTGTGATGTATTTGTCCATGAAGATTACCGAGGAAAAGGCATCGGCAAATGGTTAATGGAATCCATCCTGTCCCACCCCGATTTACAAGGCTTGCGCCGGTTCTTGTTGGCAACCAGCGATGCGCATGGACTTTATTCACAGTATGGCTTTCAGGCTTTAAAGGAACCAGAAAAGTGGATGGAAAAATTCAATGGCTGAATTGATTCTGAAAGCGGAACGGGAAAAGTCGCTGCTGCGCCGGCATCCCTGGGTTTTTTCAGGCGCAGTGGAGACAGTGCGCGGGAACCCTCAACCCGGTCAAACAGTGGAGGTGCTTGATTCTAAAAAGCACTTTCTTGCGCGGGCTGCTTACAGCCCGGTATCGCAAATCCGCGCCAGGGTCTGGACTTTTGATGAAAATGAACAGGTAGATGCTGAATTCCTGGCTCGCCGCATCGATTCCGCGCTGGCTCTGCGTTCCAGCTTTGGTTATCTTGCCAGTTCTTCCGAAAGCCAGGCCAGTTCACAACCCGATTGTGACGCGTTTCGCCTGATCCATGCCGAGTCAGACCTCCTGCCTGGTTTGATCGTGGATTGTTATGGGGATGTGCTTGTTTTCCAATCCTTAAGCGCTGGCTCGGAATATTGGCGTGATGTTTTGGCCGACATATTGTTGGCAAAAATGCGCGCATCCGCGATTCATGAACGTTCAGATGCGGATGTCCGCGAATTGGAGGGCTTGCCCATCCGAAATGGAGTATTGCGCGGCAGCCCGCCTGCTCAGGTGGCGATCACTGAAAACGGCCTGCGGTTTTTGGTGAATATCGCCAGCGGTCATAAGACCGGTTTTTACCTTGACCAGCGCCTGAATCGCAAACGGGTTGGCGAATTGGCCAAAGATAAGGATGTTCTGAACTGTTTTTGTTATACGGGTGGTTTCAGTCTACATGCCGCGGCGGCGGGCGCCCGCAGTGTTTTGTCCGTCGATTCCTCAGCCGATGCTCTCAGCCTGGCGCAGGAAAATGCCGCGCTGAACAGGCTGACCGGGGATGGTTTGATCTGGCGGGAAGCAGATGTTTTTCAGATTCTGCGCAAGTTTCGTGATGAGCGGCGCACTTTTGATATGATCATTCTGGATCCGCCCAAATTCGCCGCCACGTTCTCGCAAGCCGAAAAAGCGGCCCGCGGTTACAAAGATATTAACCTGCTGGCATTCAAGCTATTACGTTCCGGGGGAATTCTTGCGACTTTTTCCTGCTCCGGTGGCGTGGATGCCAGCCTGTTTCAAAAAATTGTTGCCGGCGCAGCCCTGGACGCGGGCGTGGATGCCTCGATTATCGAGCATCTCGAACAGTCTCCCGACCATCCCATCTCCCTGCATTTTCCTGAAGGCGCGTATCTCAAGGGATTGATTTGTTTGAAAAAATGAATCTGCCTGAAGCTTTACAAAACAAAAAAGACCAGCAAAACTGGCCTTTTTTGTTAGCGATGATTGATCCAGTTTATTCTACTTTTCGTCAGCGCCCAGGGCGGAAATTGCGCGAAAAAGGCCAAAAATCAGCAGCCCGAGTTGAATTCCTTCCGACATCGTGAGCAATGATTCGCGCTCTTGTTTTTTTGCGCGGCGCTGAATTAACATGGCAGCCACCAATCCGGCGCTGGCGCCAACTAACGCTCCAACCACCAGCGTGTTGGCAGAAGATTTCTTATGAACTTCGATTTCTTTTTTGTTAGCCATTGTTATTCCTCGTGTTTCGAAATGGAAGCCAGCCAACTTTTAATGAAAAGGACCGGCTGCACCAGCTTATCTGCCCAGATTGTCACCTGGGCATTAAACCAGAACGTGTAATACTGCGCCAGCCCCGTGTAGTGTGGGGTAACCTTTAACAGCCGGTTCAGCCCATACACCAGGGCGATGGCCAGCGCCATGATGACAAGTGCCATGAACATCATGGGGATGATCAGCCAGATCAACGAAATATCTGCCCATAAACTCACGCTGGAACTGTTGGTGGTGGCGGCCAGCCCTGATAGAATGGCCAGCCCAACGGCAGCCAGGGTTGCCAGAACGATAGGCAGGATGATCTGACGATTGAGATCTCTGCGATGTTTCAGGGTACTTTCGCGTTCAGGCCCATAGGGTACGTATCGCGGAATAGATGTTTTTTCCATATCAATATTTTAGCATAAATATTGAAGAGGTCAGGTTCTTCTGACCTCTTCAGATGTACCTGCGGGGTAAAATGGATACAGCAAATGTTTACAGGCGCTGTACCGAATCCATGACGGCTACGGCCGCGATTTCAACAATATCGTTGACATCATCGCCGGTTTGGATGACATGGATGGGCGCTCCCATTCCAAGCAGGATGGGGCCGATCGCTATTGCGTTTCCAAGGCGGGCCAGCAACTTATAGGCGATGTTGGCCGATTCAAGCGAGGGGAAGACCAGCACATTGGCATCCTTGACCGCGCTGAATGGATAGCGTTCCTCAATAATTTCCGAAATGACCGCGGTATCCGCCTGCATTTCACCTTCGACAACGAAATCACAGCGCTTTTTGGTCAATTCCACGGCTCTGCGAACTTTATCCGAAAGTGGGTGCGGGGTCGATCCAAAATTGGAGAAGGACAGGAAGGCCACGCGCGGTTCCACTTCCATGCGCCTGGCAAAATTGGCGGCCAGGCAGGCGATTTCTGAAAGATCTTCCGCGCTTGGGTCAATATTCACCGTGGGGTCAGTAAAGAAGTAGGTTTTGTCATCCACGATCATGATATAAACACCGGCTGCGCGTGTTACACCCTTCTCTGTGTGGTGGATTTGAAGAGCCGGGCGGATCACTTCTGGATAGTCATACGTCAAACCGGAGACAAAGGCGTCGCCGTCGCCCATTTTCACCATCATGGCACCCAGCACATTCGGATCCATAATATATTTCACGGCATCCTGCAAAACAATGCCTTTGCGCTGGCGCAGTTGATAGTAGGCTTCGGCGTACTTTTCGGCTTCATGGAAATGACGTGGATCAACCACCTTGGGTTTGAAATCCAGACCAAGCAGTTTGATTTTTTCCTTGATGACCTCGTGATTACCGATCAGGATGGGGGTCGCGATGGATTCATCCTGCACCTGGAAGGCAGCCCGGATGATCTTGGTCTCTTCGCCTTCGCCAAAGATGACGCGTTTTTTACCCTGGGTGGCCTTGGCTTTATTCATGATAAAGTAGCGCACATGTTCACCCTGGCCCAGGCGGTAGGCCAGTTTTTCTTTGTATTCATCCATGTCGATTTTCTTGCGCGCGACACCGGTATCGATGGCGGCCTGGGCTACCGCGGGGGCTTCCCAGAGTAAAACGCGCGGGTCAAGCGGCTTGGGAATGATGTAATCCATCCCAAACTTCATGCTGTCTGTTCCGTAAGCGCGCAGAACTGAATCTGGCACATCTTCCCTGGTCAGATTGTATAACGACTTGGAGGCTGCGAACTTCATTTCCTCATTGATGGTTCTGGCGCGCACATCCAGCGCCCCGCGGAAAATAAAGGGGAAACCCAGGACATTATTCACCTGGTTCGGGTAATCCGAACGGCCAGTGGCTACGATTGAATCGGGCCGGGCTTCCTTGGCTAATTCATACCTGATTTCGGGATCGGGGTTTGCCATTGCAAAAATGATCGGACTTTCTGCCATGGTTTTCACCATTTCCGGGCTGAGAACATTCGCGACCGAAAGACCATAAAATACATCACAGCCTATTACAGCGTCAGCCAGCGTGCGGTGACCTTTGTCATCGACCGCCAGGCGGTCTTTGTATTTATTCATACCAACGCCGCGGCCTTTGTAAACCACACCCTTGCTATCGACCAGCATGATGTTTTCGCGTTTGACGCCCCAGCGAATAGCCAGTTCAGCGCACGAGATGGCGGAAGCGCCAGCACCAGAAATGACGATGCGGATTTCATCGTGCTTTTTCCCGGTGATTTCCAGCGCGTTTGCCAACCCTGCCGAAGAAATGATGGCAGTCCCGTGCTGATCATCATGAAACACGGGGATATCCAGCATGCCTTTTAGCGTTTCTTCAATATAAAAGCATTCCGGGGCCTTGATGTCTTCCAGATTGATGCCGCCAAAAGTGGGGGCGATGGCGGCTACCACTTTGATAATTTCATCCGGGTCATGACTGTTGACTTCAATATCGAATACATCGACATCGGCAAATTTCTTAAAAAGAACGCCTTTGCCTTCCATGACTGGTTTCCCCGCCAGCGCTCCGCGGTCACCAAGTCCTAAAATAGCCGTACCGTTGCTGATAACGGCGACAAGATTGCCCTTTGAAGTGTACTCATACGCCAGGTCGGGGTCTTTTTCAATCTCCAGAACCGGGTAAGCCACGCCAGGGCTGTAAGCCAGCCCAAGATCGCGTTGGGTATTCATCGGCTTGGTGGGTGTCACCGAGATTTTTCCGGGTTTCCCTTTGATGTGGTGATATTCAAGAGCATCTTCACGCGTGATTGACAATTTAGCCATAGACATTCTCCTGAGTTGAAATAGTTACTATTTATACTGAACTGATGGGTACTTTCCATTATTGCATAAAATAGTATTAAGAGTAAGTATTTATTGTCATATTTTTTATATGTACAACCTGCTTATGTTGGTGTTTGAGGGCCTGAATGTATCCCAATCGCTAAAAATCCTAACATTTTGTTAATAATCATGTATAATTAATGTAGAACTGGAGATTGGTATTTTTACATACCAAAACTTGGTTTTCCGCCTGTATTTTCGCGGCTATGGCTTTGTAACACCCGGATATGAACCTGTTCTGTCTGCCCTGATTCGCAGACAATTCTGAAGCCGACCTTTCTCGTAAATATTCCCACATGTGCCCTGTGGGTCAGATGGGTTGAGTTTCATAAAGTGTTTTCATATAAATTTACCTGATATCTTGACGGCAATCTGCCGCATATCAGGTTTTCTCCGCTTCTATATTCCTTCTGGAACATTGGAAACAGGTAGATACGGGTATATAAACACAGCCGTGGCTTGTATTAACAAGTCGATGGCTGTTTGTTTGAATCTATATTGAACTTATAGGTACTTTCCATACTGAACTTATGGGTA
>CAIWAX010000326.1 GCA_903910795.1 uncultured Anaerolineae bacterium | reverse complement strand
TGCAGTACCTGCAACATACACCTTGTAAAGTGGAAGAAATTCCACGATACGAGGTGTTTTTATGGCGCGCAAACCGCAAGACAAAACGATCGAAAGCATCTATAATACTATCTGTTACCCACAAGTTTCCAAGAAGTTGAAAATACGGTAGACTGTTCTAGCCAATCCAAAAGGAACAGGAAAACATAAGACTTGAAAACTGACGAAGAAATCGATGAAGCTAATTGGGCACAGGTTGAATTTGCCGAGATTGATTTGGCTGACGGTCGGTTGAATGACCGTATCCAAAGATTAAGCATCGCGCTCGGAAAACAACCTTTGGCACCGATTAATGCAGCTTGTGATGATTGGGCAGATAGCAAAGCGGCCTACCGTTTCTTCGATAATGATAAGGTAACGCCCGAAAACATTTTATCACCGCACAGCAAACGCACGGTGGAACGCATGCAAGGCCACGCAGTCGTTTTAGCTATTCAAGACACAACGTTTTTCAATTTTACGCAGCACCCCAATACAGATGGATTGGGTGAGATTGGACGTAAGAGTCAAAATCAACGAGGCTTTGGCATGCACTCAACATTAGCTGTGAGCTCTGCTGGACAGCCACTGGGGTTGCTGACAGAGAAATTCATGATACGCAAGATTGGAGAAGCTTCCCATACGCCTCAGGAGTTGCACAAACTGCCTATCGAACAGAAAGAAAGCTATCGTTGGCTGCAATCTTTAGAAAAAACCATCGAACTGACGCCTGAAAATGTTCAGGTGGTGACGGTTTGTGATCGTGAAGCAGATATTTATGAGATGTTTGTGCTGGGCCAGGAACGGCAAGCTTCTTTATTGATACGAGCCAGCGAAAATCGGAGCCTACAAGAAGACGAAGTTAAACATTTGTGGACCAAAGTAGAGCAAAAGCCGATTGCAGGAGAACTTGATGTACATATTCGCGGCAACCAAAAGCGCCAAGAGCGTCAAACCAAGGTTTCTATTCGTTTTTCTACAGTCACGCTCCGCCCACCCTGGCGTCCCGAACAGAAAAAATTACCGGCTGTAAAACTCCAAGCTATTTTGGTGCGCGAAGAACATCCACCTGAAAATCTGGCTGAACTCGGACTTGAACCCATTGAGTGGTTGCTTCTGACCAACACGCCTGTCAATAATTTTGAAGATGCACTGCGCGTTGTCGAGTGGTATTGTTGTCGTTGGCAAATCGAAGTCTTCCATAAAATTATCAAATCGGGTTGCCGGGTAGAAGATTGCCTTTTGCAAACTACCGACCGGCTGAACAACTATATCGCTTTGATGTCTATCGTAGCCTGGCGCTTGCATTGGCTAACTTATATCAATCGGACTGAACCAGATCTGCCCTGTACTGCTATTTTGACTACGGTAGAATGGCAAGCACTCTATTTACGTATCCATAAAACAACCAAATTTCCGAAAGTGCCACCATCTACCCATCAAGCCATACGCTGGATTGCTCAACTTGGCGGATTCTTGGGCCGCAAGTCGGACGGCGAACCCGGTGTTACTGCTATTTGGCGTGGCTGGCAACGGTTACAGGATTTGGCTGATACCTGGACCATCGTTGTTCATGATCGCTCACGACTTGTGGGTAATAGATAGGTCAGGTGTCAGGTGTCAGGTGTCAGGTGTCAGGTGTCAGGTGTCAGGTGTCAACATAATTGTAGTACATGATAGGCAGAATTAAAGCAGAATTCGAGATTGGCCTCAATCAAGAAGAAGCTGCACCCTGATTGAATGTTAGAAGCATCTTAACAAAATTATCATAGTCTTGTCACCCCCTGTGAAGGGGGCTATAATGATTTTTCGTTAGCAAGGAGAAATAAGAATGCCGATTTATATTTACCGCTGCGAAAACTGCGGCGTACAATTTGAACGCCATCAATCATTTACGGATGAACCTCTGAAACGCTGCCCCGAGTGCAGCAAGAACAGCCTGCGCAAGGTGCTGACACCTGCCGGGATCGTTTTCAAAGGCTCAGGCTGGTACGCCACAGATCATAAATCTGCTTCCGGTCTGAACAGGCCGCCAAAGAGCGATAGCAAGGAAAGTAGCTCGTCCAGCGAAGGCAAGTCCGAAAACGCGGCTGGTTCGGGCTCATCAGAAAAATCAGAAAAATCTGGTAAATCCGAAAGTTCAGGCAGCTCTGAAAGCTCAAGCGGTTCACCTGCCAAATCCGAAAGCAAATCCGAAAGTTCAAGCAAATCAAACGATTAGAACAAATCCGCGAGCCAGGCTCGCGGATTTGTTCTAATTTGACCCAATCATCAAATCGTTCAATCTTCGATTTCGAAATTGGCTGGCGGTAAGTACTTAAAGGTCATGAACAAGATGCGTTAATGCGTTTAAAATGGACAGCCACACAGGGGTATCCTCACCTATGCTACAAGGAGAATGGGATGAAACGAGAAAGCCTGATTATGATCACCTTCATTGCACTGGCTGCCATGGCCTGCAGCTTGTTTGCACCGGTGCCAGCCGAGCAACCGCAACCGGGTGTGGCAACCATCGTCGCCGCCACCTTGCAAAGCATGCCTACAAATCCGCTGCCGTCAGCCGAGCCACCCACCCGGATTCCGCCCACCGCCCCTGCCGGAACCCCGTTAACCTATCAAAACGTTTCTTTTGTCATCCCGGCAGGGTTGGCCAGCGGCGCAGATGGAGAAGTCGTCCCGGAAGCCACGGAAGCCAACAGCGATCCGTGGAGTGTTGGCCCGGCTTATATCCGCTTCACATTAAAAGGATATTCCATCTCAATCAACGATAGTCTTAAACCAGAAGTGCGAATTTATCCTGCCCAAGAATTGGCAGCGGCCAACTCGTGGGCAGATGGCAGTCTGAAACGACTGCAAGCGGTTTTGGCCAGCCCAGCGGCAGCGCTGAGCAATGACAATCTGCCGACCGTACCGTATCTGGGAGCCGCCGCCCAGCAATATGCCGCCCAGGCCAAACTTGTGCCTTTCAAAAACGGAAACGGTGTGCGTATGTTATCCCAATACGCCCAGTTCCCGGGCCCGATCATCAAAAATAACAGTTTTTATCATTATGAAGGCCTGACTCAGGACGGCAAATACTTCGTCACCGTCCTGCTGCCCGTGATCCTGCCGATAAAATCCAGCACCGAGAATCCATCCGCCGATGGGATAACCTATCCAAGTGATCTCTCGGACACCACGGCACTGAATGCCTATTTCAGCGGCATGACCAGCCTGCTCGACTCTGCCAAACCCGAGACCTTCCAGCCCACCATCCCGTTGATGGATGCCCTGGTGCAATCCATTACCGTAATAGCAAAATAAAAAAAACTAAAAAAAGACTTAAGCAAAGAAGAGAGGCTGTCCGTGATTTGGACAGCCTCTCTTCTTTGCAGAGCCTGGCAACTACAGCAAATTCAGCTCTGGCTGATTTGTATTCACCGCCAGCCAAAAAATAAATATTTCTCTATTTTCAACGCGTTTCCCGCATACTCATTTATTGAATCAAAAATGCCTTCGCAATAATGCGAAGACATTTTTATTTAGGCTCCCAGCCCAGGATTCGAACCTAGAACCTAGCGGTTAACAGCCGCCCGCTCTGCCGTTGAGCTAGCCGGGAACGCGAGCGAGATTATATATTTAAGAACGGACTATGTCAAGCAAAAAACGGTGGCAAAATCTGATCATCTGGCAAACCAGGTGACAAAGTAGAAACCCAGCACCGCTCCCCATATCCAGGAGTCAATCCGGTCAAAAGCACCGCCGTGACCTGGGAAGAGAATCCCTGAATCCTTCAGCCCGGCCTGACGTTTCAGCATGCTCTCCCCCAGGTCTCCGAGAGGTGTCAACACGCCCACAAACAATCCAAAAGCAGCTCCCGTCACGATGGAGATGTGCAGCGGCCCCCAGGTGGAATAGGCATACGCCAGGATTCCACCCATTAACATCGCAGAAACAACACCGGCTGCAAAGCCTTCCCAACTCTTGCGGGGGCTCAAACGCGGGGTCATGTGATGCCGGCCATATACCGAGCCAATCAGGAAGGCTCCAATATCTGTCATAAACACGCAGGGCAGGGCAAACATTACCCACCAACCGCCGTTTTCCAATTGGCGCAGGCTGATCAAATAACCACCCACAAAGCCAATATAAACTAGAGCACCCAGGCTGACACTAAAATCCATACCGGCATGTTCAGCCCCACGCTCAAAATCAACAAGGTGATATATCATTAACAACAGAACGCCGATCGTCAAAACTGGGAAATCGATTGATAAGTGGAAATATCGCCCTATGTTAATTACAATCACGCCCAATACTACAAGCCAGGTGGCAGGTCGGGAACCAGCGGCCCGGAAAATATTGGTATACTCCCAGGCTGCAGCGGCAAGTAAAAAACCAATGAAAATGATGTACGGCAAATTGCCGTACATCAGGATGGGAATTCCAAAAAAAATCAGAAATAGCGCGGTGAGGGTCCGCTTAGACATGCGAACCCTCATATTCAGAAGAATCCACCTTGCCATAACGGCGATCCCGATTGGCATATTCATCCAGCGCCTTGCGCAGTTCGTTCTTGCCAAAATCGGGCCAATAGGTAGGGGTTACATACCACTCTGAATACGCGCCCTGCCAGATCAAAAAGTTGCTGATGCGCAGCTCACCTGAAGTGCGGATAATAAGATCAGGATCCGGAATGCCCGCAGTATACAGATAATGACTGACCAATTCAGGACTGACATCCTCCGGCTTGATACCATCTACCAAAATCTGGCGAATGGCGTGAATAATTTCATCACGCCCGCCGTAATTAAAGGCAATGTTCAATACCAGCCGCGAGTTATTCCTGGTGCGATCTACGGCTGCCAGGACTTTTTTCTGCAGGTTGAGTGACAACTGGTCAAGCTTTCCCAGGTGGCGAAGCTGCACACCCTGCTCATCCAGCTCATTCAGCTCTTTTTCGATCACATCTTCTACAATCCGCATCAACCCATCCACTTCATCACGAGGGCGGCCCCAGTTTTCTGTGGAAAAAGCATAAATCGTCAAATACTGGACGCCAAACTCTACGCTGGCGCTGATGATCCGTCGCAAGTTCTCTGTCCCGGCTTTATGACCGGCCAACCGCGGAAGTCCACGTTTCTTGGCCCAACGACCGTTGCCATCCATAATAATGGCAACGTGTTGAGGAGGTTTTATGGGAGAATTAGGCTGCCCGATTTGGCTCATGGCGCATGGAGTCTTTAGACTTCCATGATCTCCTGTTCTTTGGTGTAACTGATCTTATCCAACTCGGCCATGTAGCGGTCAACCATCTTTTGGAGCTCTTCTTCGCCGCGCTTCCGATCGTCTTCAGAGATCATTTTTTCGGTCTCATAATCTTTGATATCTTTCATCGAATCGCGACGGATGTTACGCAAAGCCACGCGCGCCTCTTCCACACGATGATGAACCTTCTTGACCAGGTCGCGGCGGCGATCTTCGGTGAGGGGCGGCAGGTTCAAGCGAACAACCTGCCCATCATTATTGGGTGTCAATCCCAGGTCAGAAGCCAGGATCGCTTTTTCGATGGCTTTCAAAGTGGTTTTATCATAAGGTTTGATCAACAATTGGCGCGGTTCGGGCACACTAACCGAGGCTAGCTGCATCAGAGGTGTTGGAGAACCGTAGTATTCGATCTGTAGTTTTTCCAATAAACCCGGGTTTGCGCGACCAGTCCGAATAGTTCCCAAGTCCTCGTGAAGGACATGAATGGATTTCTGTATATGGGACTCACAGTCCTTGAGAAGATCTTTTATCACCGTAGCCTCCTGATATTATAGAACAATTAATTACAAGGATACCCCAAAAATTCAAAATGCGCTACTCATGGAAACCGGCTCTCTAGGATTTGCCGTGGTGCCCCCCAGCAGTGGGGGTAAATTTGCTGAAATTTTGAAATTTCGCCGCCATATATAGCGGTCACCACGGAGATTCCCAAAGAACC
>CAIWAX010000325.1 GCA_903910795.1 uncultured Anaerolineae bacterium | reverse complement strand
CAATTTATCCAGATGTGTGAATTGGGTCAATTGAGCAGCGAGAAACAGGCGCAGGTGGAGGATACTCTCTTGAAAGCCGCCCATGATGACAACTCCTCTGTGGCGCGCGCCGCGCTTGAGGCCCTGGGATATTCCAGCCGTCCCGAACTGGATCAATTGATTACATCGGCTTTCAACCGGCCTGATCCGCTCTGGCAGGCATCCGCGCTGTTTGCCGCTGGGCGCTCTGCCGATAACCGCTGGCAGGAGCAGATCATCACCGGGCTGTTGAGCGAGGATGCGATTGTGCGCCTGGTGGCTGTTCAAAGCGCCGGCGAACTGGAACTCAAAACCGCCCGCAAGCCTCTGATTGATATGCTCGAAGATGAACTGGATGATGACGTCTTTCAGGCGATCATCTGGTCGCTGTCGCAAATTGGCGGCGAGGATGTGCGTACCTACATCGAGGCTTTGCTGGCGGAGGCTGAAGATGATGAGCAGATCGAATATCTTGAGGAAGCCCTGGAAAACCTGTCTTTTACCGAGGATTTGGAAGAGTTTAGCATGCTGGCTTTTGACCCGGATGATGAGTTGGCGGAAGACGAAGAAGACGAAGAAAAGTGATCAGCGCGCTCGTTTACTGAACTTATGGGTACTTTCCATTTTGAAAATAATCATAGTTCGCCCGGGCCTGCCCCGTGCGAACTATTTTAATTGCATGTTATTTCACCTCGATTTTTGGGGAGAGGTTACAATACTGAACTTATGGGTACTTTCCATACCGAACTTATGGGTACTTTCCATATCGAACTTATGGGTACTTTCCATTGACTGATATCCAAACCTGCCGGAGATCAAAATAGAGCCGGCCCTGTTCAGACATTGCAAAGCGCGATCTTGCTGATGTCATTGATCTGATAGCTGGGAAAGAAAAAATGCGTCCTTTCGTCATGCGCCCTGCGGGTCTGTTCATATTTCTCCTGACGGTCAGCCTGGCTGCCTTCCAACCAGCGCACGCGCAACAATCCGCGCCGCTGCCAGTCAGTAATGCCAGCGAAACCTATGAGTTTGGCACATCGATTACCTTCCAGGCCCAGATCAGTTTACCCGGCCCGGCCAGCGAAGCAAACCTGCTTTTCGCGGCCCAGGGTGAACAGAATACCCGCGTCATTCCCATCCAGATCGATGCTCAGGGGAATACCCAGACGCGATACGATCTGAACCAGGGCAAGGTTCGCCCTTTTTCCACGATCAGCTATCAATATCAAGTCAAGCTGAAAAGCGGAGAAGATCTCACCAGCCAGACATTTAATTTTTTATATGAAGATAACCGCTTTACCTGGCAAAAAACCTCAGACAACGACATCACCATTCACTGGTATACCGGCGATATGGATTTTGGACAGAAAGCGCTGGATGTCGCCCGGCGTGGTTTAAAGAAAGCCAGCGATTTGCTGCTCATCAAACAGTCCAAGCCAGTGGATGTGTATATTTATGATTCCAGTGCCGATCAGACTGCGGCACTGGAACTCGGCGGGTTGTCTTCTGCGGGTGGGGAGGCCAGCCCGGATTTGCGCGTGGCGATTGTCTCCATCCTGCCGGGCCCGGAACAAGGACTGGAAATGGATCAGAAAATCCCGCATGAGTTAGGGCATATTGTGACCTACGATTTGATGACTGATCGCTATGACCGGCTACCGGTCTGGCTGCGCGAAGGGATTGCCACCCAGGTGGAACTTTCCGCCAATCCAGATTATCCGCGAGCCCTGGCGCAGGCTACCCAGCAGCGCGCGCTGATGCCGATTTCGGGATTGTGTGGCGCTTTTCCGCCAGAAAGCGGGCGCTCTTTTTTGGCGTATGCCGAAGCCGTATCGTTTACGCGTTTTGTTATGGATAAATTTGGACAGACCGGATTGCTGGCCCTGACCAGTGCCTACGGTGATGGGTTGAACTGCGAGCAGGGCATGCAGCAGGCGCTCGGTCAGCCACTCAGCAAAGT
>CAIWAX010000324.1 GCA_903910795.1 uncultured Anaerolineae bacterium | reverse complement strand
GTCATACGCACCTTTTTTATTCAATTTTACCCTGTCGATCTACCCCCACCGCTGGGGGCTACCACGCTAATTCCTAAAGAACCAATTAATTTCCCACTGTTTTCCTGTTTTTTTATGGTGTAATTTCAATAGTGAATCCCTCGCCACGTTTTCTTTTCATGGTGAGATTTCTCCTCTGCGCTACCGCCTTGTAATGAGGCGGTAGCCAAAGGCGAACAAAGTATAAATAAGATACTCAAAGGAATTTACATGACAGACCTCGCTTATCTTGATTACAACTTACCCATCCCTGAGCGCGTTCAAGATTTACTCGCGCACATGACGCTTGAAGAGAAATTAGGGCAATTTATTCATCCTGTCAACAGCCTTCCGCGCCTGGGCATCCCGGCTTACAACTTCTGGAGCGAGGGTTTGCATGGTGTCGGGCGAAATGGATTTGCCACAGTTTTTCCGCAGGCAATCGGGATGTCCGCCGCATGGAATCCGGAATTGGTGAAATCGATCGCTTCTGCGATTGGCGAAGAAGCCCGCGCAAAATATCACACCGCCTTACGGAAAAAAGGTGAAACCAGCCTGTACCAGGGGCTGACCTTCTGGTCTCCAAATATCAATATTTTCCGCGATCCGCGCTGGGGCAGAGGACAGGAAACCTGGGGAGAAGACCCGTTTTTGACGGGTGAAATGGGCTCGGCTTTTGTGCGTGGTTTGCAGGGTGATGATCCCAGGTATATGAAGGCCGCTGCCTGCGCGAAACATTTTGCGGTTCACAGTGGGCCTGAGAAGCTCAGGCACAGCTTTGATGCCCATGTCAGCCGCCATGATTTATATGAAACCTACTTGCCGGCTTTCAAAAAACTGGTGACCCAGGCGGGTGTTGAAGCGGTGATGGGAGCTTACAACCGCTTGGAGGGTGAACCATGCTGCGCCAGCCGCCTGCTTCTGAAGGATATTCTGCGTGGCGAGTGGGGCTTTGGTGGGCATGTTGTCTCAGACTGCTGGGCGCTGACCGATATTCACACTGGGCACCATTACACGTCTGGCCCGGTGGAAACGGCAACCTTGGCGCTTAAAATGGGTTGCGATTTGGCGTGTGGCTGCACATTTGATCATCTTGGCGAGGCGCTCGAGCAAGGTCTGATCTCCCCAACCGATCTTGATCTGGCACTCTCGCGCACCTTTGCCACGCGCTTCAAGCTGGGCATGTTTGATCCTCAGGAGCGGGTTCCGTATGCTGCCACGCCGATGTCTGTGGTTGGTTCCAAAAAACACCGTAACCTGGCGTATCGGGCTGCGCTCCAATCGGCGGTTTTGCTAAAAAACAAAGATAGGGTTTTACCCATCGGGCCGCAGGTTAAAAGTATTTTTGTAACCGGCCCGGCAGCGGCCAGCCTGGATGTATTGCTGGGTAATTATTATGGTTTCAACAACCAGATGTCAACTTTGCTGGAAGGGTTCGTGGAACGCCTGCCGGAAGGCATTAATATGGATTATCGCCCTGGTTGCCAGTGGACCCAGGAAAGTCTGGCGCCGCTCAATTGGGCCGAAAAAGAAGGTTCCGCTGCTGATCTGACAATTGTTTGTGCCGGCACATCCCCCTTGATGGAAGGTGAAGAAGGTGAATCAATTCTAACAGCCGAAAGTGGAGACCGCGCACGGATCGAACTTCCAGAAGTCCAGCAAAAATTTATCCGTAAGTTGGCGGCAGGCGGGGCGCGCATCGTCTTAATCCTGACCGGCGGCAGCCCGATTGCTCTGGGTGATATCGCCGATCTGGTTGATGCGATTTTGTTTGTCTGGTATCCGGGCCAGGAAGGCGGGCGCGCTGTGGCAAGCCTGTTATTTGGCGATGCCTCGCCCAGTGGCAAGCTGACAATGACCTTCCCAAAAGCCACCGCTGATTTGCCCGATTTTGAAGATTACAGCATGGCTGGGCGAACGTACAGATATGCGGAGAAAGAGCCGCTCTTTCCGTTTGGCTTTGGGTTATCCTATTCAAGCTTTGAATACGGCAACTTGAAAATATTATCGTCTGGTGTTTTGAAAGCCGGGTTCAAGGTTGCGAAGCGCACGGTTGAACGCGATCTGCAATCCTTAAGTTCGGCATTTCCCCTTGAGTGCGATGAGCGCGACAAGCCCTATGGGTG
>CAIWAX010000323.1 GCA_903910795.1 uncultured Anaerolineae bacterium | reverse complement strand
GATCGGCTGCACGTTGGGAGGCGGTGCTTTGCTGAAATCATCATTTGAGGGGATCATGGCATTCTTCTCCTGTTGCTCAAATTCATCGCATCGGATATTATAGCTAGTATAGCTCTTTATTCGGCGCGATGAAATAGGGTCTTTTTGGGCTGGATAATGATAATCTTGATCAACGATTGGGAACGTGATAAGCTTGAATAACTTTAATCTGGGAAAAGTCAGCCTGAAACAAAAACTATCCGTTTCGGAATCTCTGGCACTGTCCTGGAACTATCGCATTACCTGCGGTTTTGGATGTTCCTCGTTCGTGATGTTCATCATCAGGGAATTCCTGCGAGAGATATTAATTGTGATTGATATTCAAAGAGGGGTCAGCCTGGCAGCCGACACGTATCTTTTTGGGTATCTTCTGGACCAACTTTTTACTTCCAATCGTTACAACCCGGCACATGCGCGGGATTATGCAAATATCATACCGGGGTCATCACAAAGGAAAATAAGAATCTGGTCAAACAAAGCCTGAAAGGCAGTCTCAAAACCAGCGGGCGTGTGCTGCGGGCCATCTCAAGCTGGCTGCTGCGCTTTTTTTGGTACCACGTCACGCAGTTTCTGAAATTCACCTGGGGAAAATTGATCAGCATGTTATCCAGGCTGATCGGGCGCGGAGTGGTCATTCCGGTGCCAGACCGGCTTCAAAATTTCGACAGGTTTTTTGATGGGAAACAGCCGGAGGTCAACGGCTTGATTGACACCCTGACCGCGCAAATTCAACCCAACCTGAGCAGCCTGCCAGCGCAGTTCTTTGAAGCCATGACCAGTAAATTGTTTGCCGAGCTGACCCGCGCCGCTTTATAGCGGCCTCACCGGCATATCCCCGGCAGGGCTGCGGCGATCCTGTCTGCCAGCAGGGCTTCGCCTTTGGGCGTCAGGTGGATGGCGGAATTCGTGAACTCACTGGCGGGCACCAGGTTCCAGGCGTCCAGGCTTTGCCAGTCGCGCGCGCGCGCCGTTTCAGCCAGCAGGGCGCGGTAGCGGTCGTAAACCCAGCGCGGGTAGAAAAAGTTGTAGCGCAGGTCGCTGTTGGCGCCGGAGCTGATCAGCATTGGCTCGTTGACCAGCAGGATCGGGGTGGCGCCCGCGATGGCATAACCGGCCGGCAGCAGGTCGAAAGCCAGCTTGCCCGGCTCGAAATTGGCCGGGGTCAGAGCGTGGTAGCTCTGATCGGCGCTCAATTGGACGGCGGCCGGTTGGTAGCGGACGGGGTAGTATTGGTCAATGCCGGTTGCGCCCCACAGCACCCCCAAAAGCTGCAAGCGCACCCAATTCATCAGCGCCTGGCGCTGTCCGAAGATGGTTCGATCCAGCCAACCGGGCTCGACCAGGGCCGGGTCACGCGGGTTGAGCGCCAGCCCATACTGGCTGATCAGCGCCCGCGCGCGGGCCGGGTTATTGGCCACCAGCGGTGAGCTGAGCTGCTTATCCTGTGGGAAGGCTTCCAGGGTCGTCAGCCAGATGATCAGATCCGGGTGGTAACTCATACCCTGCTGCAGCAGGATTAAATCCTTGGCCAGCGACAGGCTCGGATAACCCAGGTTGTAGACGCGCGCCTGTTTGCCGCACAGCGCCAGCCCGCGCGCATCCAGATTGCCCGCCAGGGTCTGCCCCGGTGTGAGCAGCGTGCCCCACACCGCAGAATCGCCGATGGTCAGGATGCGGAACTCGTTGGCGGCTTTGGGCGTGCCATCCAGCGCCAGCGACTTGAACATGGCGTTCAGGTCAAACAGGCTCAGATTGTAAGATTGACCCGGGTTCTCGCCAAACGGGAAGCGCTGCCGCCCAGGGTAGAGCAGGTTGTAGCCTGAAATCTGTCCCAGATCGGGCGGGACTGCCGCAGCCAGCAGATTAAAGATCACAAACCACAACAGCGCCTTGCCCAGCAGGCGCAGCGGGTGGATGGGTGGGGCGGTTTCGGGTGTCTTCATCCGTTAAACCCCAGCAGTATCTGGAAAAAATGGGCCGAAATGGCGATGCCTGGCAGCGCAAAGAAGACCCAGCCCAGCGCCACAAAGTGAAAGGTTGCCAGAACTCCGCTGACATTCAGCAGGTTTTTCTTGAGCGGCGTGTCTGCCCAGGCCTCGGCTCTGGGCTTGATAAAACCGCTCCAGCGGTTATGCGCGAACAGCCCCAGCCCGTGCCACACGCCCCACAACACAAAATTCAGCGTGACCCCGTGCCACAGCCCGATCAGCAGCATGGTGCTGACTTGCAAGAACAGCACTTGCAGCGGGGTGGGGAGCTGGATTTTGGCATGGGTACTTTCCGTGCGCAGCCAGCGGTTGAGCGGGTTGAAATAGTAGGCGCGGAACCACTGCGTCAGGCTGATATGCCAGTTGTTCCAGAATTGGGTCAGATTGGGTTGGCGGTAGGGGGCGTTGAAATTTTCGGGCAGGTTGAAGCCCAATACCAGGGCCATGCCGATCACGATATCGGTGTAGCCGCTGAAGTCAAAATAAATTTGCAGCGTATATGCGTACAGCAACACCCAGGCCCAACCCGCCCCGCGCACCTGCAGGGCGTTGGTACTGTTCATCGCAATCAGGGCCAGGCTGTCGGCCAGCACGTATTTTTTGAACAGCCCCACAAAAAAACGTCTCCCCGCGCGGAGCTGTTGCTCCCGGTCTAAAACCGCTGGAGCGCGCAGATGCTTTGTGAAATTGTCGATCCGGTCAATCGGCCCGGCCGTTAGCGCCGGGAAAAAGATCACGTAGGTGAAGTATTCCCCGAGCGAGACATCTTTCAAGCGGCCTGCCTGCCGGTCGCGCAGGCTGTGGATCAGGCGGAAGGCGATGTACGAAAACCCCAGCCAGCGCAGATCCAGCCCGGAGGCCGGCCCCACGGCCTGGCCGTTGGCGGCGCGCAGGAAAAGGCTGGCCGCCGCGCCCAACTGCGGGCTTTTTTGCAGGATCAGCAGCCCGATCAAGGCCGCGATCCCGGCTGTCAGAAACCAGCCGCGCCGCCAGCGGGTCAGCGCAAAGACGGCCAGTGCCAATAGCCCGGCCGGCAGGATTAATTCCCAGGCCTGCGGCGGGGTGGATGCGGTCAGGATGGAGTCAAAGGGCAGCAGGCGCGTCAGTGCCGCCAGCAGAATCAGGGCGCAGACCAGGCCGCCGCTCAGCCAGTTTTCGCGCACTGCGCGCTGCCCGGGCGCAGCGGTCAGCGCCCAGCTCAGCCAGACGATGGCCAGTGTGGCGCACGGCAGCCAGAAATCGAGGTAGCGGATGGGCAGGGCTGGCTGCAGCCAAAAGACCGCCAGGACGCTGGCGGTCAGCAGAAAATACGCGCGCGCCCGGCTGCGCGTATTGGTCAGCCAGCCGCCCAGCAGGGCCAGACCGGCAAAGGTCAGGGTCTGCGCCAGTGTCATGTTAAAAGTTCTGGTAAATCCAGACTGGCGCGCTGCTGGCGGTGAAAACGATCAGCAGCAGCACGATCAGACACAGCAGCAGGGCCAACCAGTCTTCACGCGCGAACCTGAATGGCTTCATTTTTGACCGCATACCAGCCAGTCGCCTTTCTGGTTGACCATCACATACGTGACGGTCGAGAGATCGAGGGTCTGGTTTTCATTGTTATAGGTGGCGTTCAGCGTGCCGGCGCACCTGACCGAGGCGTTCTTGCCGTCATTCTCCAGGGTCTTGCAGGCCAGGCTGTTGACTTTAACCTCTACAGAGGTGATCGAGTCGAGCAGTTCCTGTGATTTGGGCGCAAAATCCGCGCATGAGAGCACCGAAAGGCGGTTGGCATCCTTGGCGGCCAGGGCGTTGATATATTGGGTCACCGCCGCGGCCGGGTCGGGGGCCGGGCTGCAGGCAGCCAAAAATAACAAAGCAAAAATGATTAGAATGAGAACCTTGCGGCGCATGTGTTGAACTCCTTTGGAACTACGAAATTAATTAGTTACTACTCACGGGTATGGTAATTTGCCCGTACCGAACTTATGGGTACTTTCCATAATCTTCTTATTTTGATTCACAGGTGGTAACTGCTTGCGGGGTGGGCGCTTTTTGGCAAAAATACCACGAAAAAGTACCGTCTCCCCCTTCCCTTTAGGGAAGGGGGCCGGGGGGATAGGTCATCGCCTAAAGTCAAGCAACCAGTGAGTAGTAACATTAATGATTCACCACCAATCAGGGCTGAAGCTGCGCCCGCACCACATCCAGCGTCTTCAGCCAGGCCAGGTTGCGGGCCATCCAGCCGTCCCCAGTCAGATATTCATTCAGAGGCGCTTCCAGACCGTGATTATTCAACGGGCGGGTGGCCCGCCAGACATTGACCAGCGGCAGATCGTAATCATAGGCCACATGGGCGATGGCCTGGTCAAGCTTCCAATCGGTCTCAATGTTGTCGGCCTTGCTGGCCAGGATGGGCAGGGCGCCGGTCGCCAGGATTTTATCCACCACCTGGCGCAGGTATTTCTCAAAGCTCACTTCCCCGTTTGGTTTCCAGTTGGTGCCCATCGCCACCAACACCAGCGCCGGGCGGCGCAGACGCAGTTCGCAATCCAGCGGCGCCTCGGCCGAATTACATTCTTTATGACCGGCGCCCGCGCCAAACAGCGGATTCAAGACGCTGCTGATCCCCAGCCCGTTCGCGGCAGTGATGGAATTGCTCGCCATGCTGTCGTGAAAATACTGCGCGGTGGCTTCCAGCCCGGCTGGAACCGTGTACAGGCCGCTGACATACCCGGCCAGGAAGGTTTCGGTGGTGAACTGGCAGTCCCCGACTTTGGAGAAGGTCTGCATATCCAGGGCCGGGTTGCTTTGCGCGGCCTTCAGGATCTCCACAGCCCGGGCGGATAACACCGGCACGACCGGCCATTCGCGCCAGCGTTCGGGTGGCAGCCGCACCCCGGCCGGCAGCGTCGCGTCCGGGGTGACTGGCGCGTCAGTTGGCGCGGGGATGGGGGTGAACGGAGCGGGGGCCGTGACTGTGACCGTCACCGTCGCACTGGCCGGGCTGACAATTTGGCTGGCCTGGGTGGGCGGGCTGGTTTGCGTAATGGCCGCGGCCGGGCCGGGCGCGGTGGGGGTGGCCGCCCTGGCGGAGCAATTCGAAACGAAAAAAGCCAGTAACAAAATTGCGAAAAAACGGGGGGCTTTCAGGGTCATCAATTAATTATACCCCAGCGGATTGGGATGGCAGGCACCCGCCCGCGATTTTCCCGCTCAAACCGGCCTGGTTGCCAGGATGATCTCGGAGGGGGCCTTGCCTCCCAGGTAGATGCGCCTGACGTTGTCAAAACCGGCCGCCAGCGCGGGTTTTAACATCAGCACCGGGCGGCAGCCGCCCAGCAGGTATAAAACCAGTTTGGACGGCAGCAGCCTGTAAAGACGTTCGCGCGGCACAGGTTTCTCATCCGGCTTGCTCATGTTCAGCAGGATCAGCCTGCCGCCGGGGCGCAGGACGCGTTTGAACTCGGACAGGATGCCCGGCATGTCGGCTTCGGTAATCAAATCCAGCATGTAAGCGTTATACAACACATCGAAACTGGCATCTTCAAAGGGCAGCGCGCGGCAGTCGGCTTGCTTGAGGGTGGCCTGCTGAAACCCGCCGGATGCCAGCCGCTGGCGGGTCATTGCCAGCATACTGGTGGATAAATCCACCCCGCTGATGGGGGTTCCGGCGCCAACCAGCTTGGCGAGCTCCAACAGCGTCAGGCCCGGGCCCACCGCCACCTCGAGCAGCTTTTCGCCGGGCTGGATGCGCGCCTGTTGGATGGCTTCGCGGTGGTAGCCGCGTTCCATTTCGGCCACGGTTTTGCTGTACAGCCAGCTTCGGCGGTTGTAAGCGCGCTTTACTTCTTCTGTGGAATATTCTTTGCTTGCGATCATTGTTTGTTTCTCCTTTTGTGGCCCTGGTGTTCTTTGTGTTTAAAAGGGTTTACGGGACAGCCGGCATCCTCAAAGTGTGGCGGTGATAATTTCGTATGGAAAGCCAAACTGGCTGACCATTGATTGCGCCCCAGATGTCATAGATGAAAGCCGTTTTTGTATAGACCTCGATCACTTCAGGCTGATTGAGTTTTACGGCGGGGATTTGCATGCTTGTCCTTTGGATGCATCGGTGAATTCCGATATGTCGAATAAAAAAATAGGGCTACTTACAACAATTCCTCAACAACGAGCTGAGCTTGTCGAGGGTGGTCAGCACTTTGTCACGGTTGGGTTGGTAATAGACTTCCTTGCCTTCCTTGCGGGCCATCAGCACCCCGGCCTGCTTTAAAACCGCCAGGTGTTCGGAGGTAGCCGGCTGGCCCAACCCAATCGCTTCAGCGATCTGGTTGACGGTGCGCTCCTGCCCATCCAGAAACAACAAAAGAATATTCAGCCGCGATTCACTCGCCAGCGATTTTAGGAAGTTCAAGAGCTCAGGGGCAAACGTGATTGTATTCATATATGCATCGGTGACTCTACAGCAATAAGACAATTTCACCACGGAGCGCACCGAGGTTTATTAACGATTCGGCGAAGAAAAGGCTATTTTATTACGGGTATAGCGCAAAACTGTTGGTAAATTTTTGGCAAATTTCCACGCACACCATTTCGGCGGGCTGACCCACAGGGTGCCCTACGGGTGAGTCCCTGCCTCATGTCGTGGAAGTCGGCTAACCCACAGGGCGCAAAGAACGCGAGCCGACTC